>JANOCR010000184.1:0-10636 GCA_031412355.1 Ilumatobacteraceae bacterium
CTGTACGAGACCATCGAGAATCCACTGGTCGGTGTGCTCGCCGAGATGGAACACGTTGGGATCGCCGTCGACATGGTCGAGTTGCGACGTCTCAACGAGCATCTCACGTCCGAGAGCGAACGCCTGGCCGCCGAGCTGCAGCGAGTTGTCGGCCGCCCATTCAACTTCAACTCTCCGGTGCAGCTGCGCGAGCTGCTGTACACCGAGAAGCAGCTGGCGCCGCAGAAGAAGACGAAGACCGGCTATTCCACCGACGCCGCGACGTTGTTGAGATTGCGCGACGAATGGCCAGAGTTCATCGATCCGCTGATGCAGTACCGCGAGATGGAAAAGCTCCGAGGAACGTACGGCACTGGCCTGATGGCCGAGGTCGCGCCCGACGGTCGTATTCACGCTACGTTCAACCAGACCGTGGCGCGCACTGGCCGGCTCAGCAGTGACCAGCCGAACCTGCACAACATCCCCGTGCGCAGCGACGAGGGGCGCCAATTTCGCAAGGCCTTCATTCCTGCCCCTGGGTACGTACTGCTGGTGGCCGACTACAACCAGATCGAGCTGCGCTGCATCGCCCATCTCGCCGCAGACCCGGGTCTGATCGAAGCGTTCCGCAGCGGCACCGACATCCACAACGCGACCGCCTCGCGCGTCTTCGGTGTCGAGCCGACCGACGTCACCATCGAGATGCGGTCGAAGGCAAAGATGGTCAGCTACGGCCTCGCCTACGGCATGGAGGCCTATGGCCTCGGCCAGCGGTTGGGGATTCCGACTGCCGATGCTGCGGTGATCCTCGATGCCTATTTCGTTGCGTTCCCGAATGTGAAGGCGTACATGGATCGCACCGTCATCGAGGCCCGCATGCGCGGCTACACCGAGACGTTGTTCGGCCGGCGCCGGCCCATCCCTGAGCTGTCGAACTCGAACTTCCGCATTCGCCAGGCGGGCGAGCGACAGGCGATGAACGCCGGCATCCAGGGCCTTGCCGCCGACATCTTCAAGGTCGCCTTGGTTCGCATCCACGCCGCGCTGTCGGAGGTCAACGTCGCCAGCAGGTTGATCCTGCAGGTGCACGACGAGGTGCTGGTCGAGGTGCCCGAATCGGAGCGCGAGACCGTCGGCCCCATCGTCATCGACATCATGCGCGATGCCGCCCAACTCGACGTCCCATTGGAAGTCAACGTCTCCTGGGGCTCGAGCTGGGCCTCAGCGAAGGGCTGAAGGAGTGTGTGGAGGCCGCCCGGGTGGGCCACAAACACTCCGATAGGAGTCTGATGAGTCACTGGTTCGAGCCGATCGCCGAGCACCTCGGCTCGGCCTACTTGAGGTACTCGTTCACCATGGGCACGGTGCAGGAGGTCGACTTCATCGTCGCAACCCTGGAGCTGGGACCGGGGGATCGGGTTCTCGACGTCGGGTGTGGCCCGGGTCGGCACGCGCACGAGCTCGCTCGGCGGGGAATCGTCGTGCACGGGATCGACATCAGTCAGCGGTTCATCGACCTGGCGACCGCGGGGGCACCTGATGGGGCGACGTTCGAACGGCTCGATGCCCGCGTGCTGGCGTTCCACGACGAGTTCGACGCGGCGATCTGTCTGTGCCAGGGCGCCTTCGGGCTGATGACCGAGCCGGGCGAGAACGAGGCCGTTTTGTCGGGGATCGCCTCGGCCTTGAAGCCGGGCGGAACGCTGGCTCTGTCGGCGTTCAGCAGCTACTTCGCCGTCAAGTACCACGAGGCAGCGACGTTCGATGCGGCCACCGGGGTCAGCCACGAGCGCACCGAGGTGCGCGACGAGGCCGGCGTGGCGACCGAGGTCGATCTGTGGACGACGTGCTTCACGCCTCGTGAGCTGCGCTTGATGTGTAACAGGGTCGGACTCGATGTCGTCGACCTATGGAGCGTCGAGCCGGGTGCCTACCGTCCGGCTCCACCGTCGACCGAGACAGCTGAATTCTTGGTGATCGCCCGTCGCGGCTGATGGAGGCCACGATCTGCGCTGGTATCCTCACTCGGTCCGGAATTCGCCGGGCCATTCTTGCAGTGCTATTCGAAAGCGATTGTCCTTTGTCCGATACCACGACCTTCTCCGTAGCCAGCGGTGCCATGGGCACCTTCGACGAAGAAGGGAACTACCAGCCCCGGCAAGTCACCGAAGACGACCTGGGCATGTCCTTCGCCGATGCCATCGAAGGCACGATGGTGGAGGTCGAGGACGGTCAGCTCGTGTTCGGCTCGGTCGTCAAGATCGACAAGGACGAGGTGCTGCTCGACATCGGCTACAAGAGTGAGGGCGTCATCCTCGCCCGCGAGCTCAGCATCCGTAACGACGTCAATCCTCACGAGATCGTCAAGCTCGGCGAAAAGATCGAAGCCCTCGTCCTTCAGAAGGAAGACAAAGAGGGCCGTCTGCTGCTCTCCAAGAAGCGAGCGCAGTACGAGCGGGCGTGGGGCACGATCGAAAAGATCAAGGAAGCCGACGGCATGGTCGAGGGTCCGGTGATCGAGGTCGTCAAGGGCGGTCTGATCGTCGACATCGGCCTGCGTGGATTCCTGCCGGCGTCGCTGGTCGAGCTCCGTCGTGTTCGCGACCTGGCTCCTTACATCGGCAAGACCGTGCAGGCCAAGATCATCGAGCTCGACAAGAACCGCAACAACGTCGTGCTCAGCCGCCGTGCGTTCCTGGAAGAGACGCAGAAGGAGTCGCGCGACAGCTTCTTGACCAACCTGAAGCCCGGCGAGATCCGCGAGGGTGTCGTCTCCAGCGTTGTCAGCTTCGGCGCCTTCGTCGACCTCGGCGGTATGGATGGCCTCATCCACGTCAGCGAGTTGTCGTGGAAGCACGTCGACCACCCGGGTGCGGTTGTCGCTGTCGGCGATGCCGTCACGGTGCAGGTGTTGGATGTCGACTTCGAACGCGAGCGCATCAGCCTGTCGCTGAAGGCCACCCAGCAGGACCCGTGGCAAGAGTTCGCCAGCACTCACGAGGTTGGCCAACTGGTCTACGGCCGGGTCACCAAGCTCGTCCCGTTCGGCGGGTTCGTGCAGGTCGGCGATGGCATCGAAGGTCTCGTGCACATCAGCGAGATGAGCACGCACCACGTCGAGGCTCCCGAGCAGGTCGTCACACCCGGCGAAGAGCTGTGGGTCAAGATCATCGATCTCGACCTCGCCCGCCGTCGTATCAGCTTGTCGATCAAGCAGGCAGCTGAGGGTGGCGAGCTGGCCGAGGAGTACCGCCAGCACTTCGAGATCGACGAGCACGGCAACTGGACCGCCGGCGGCGACGATGCCGAGCGCGAAGCCGCATGGGCCGAGTATTACGAGAACAACCCCGACGCCACGCCGGGCGAGGCCGAGGCAGCGGTCGAAGCTGCTTCAGCAGCAGCAGCCGCGGCGGCCGCCGACGCACCCGCACCCGCCGAGACTGAGGTTGCCGAGGTTGCCGAGGCTGAGGTCGCTGAAGTTGCCGCCGATGCTCCGGCCGAGGCCTCGCCCACAGCGCCCGACGAAGCCTGACACCTCGTCCCCGATCAACAACGTTTGATGACTGGCGCCCCGATACGGGGCCGCAGTCATCAGACGTCTGGGAAGGGGTACGGTTCGAGCATGGCAATCGAGCGAAAGTCGACCAAACCGACGGGCATCAGGAATGAGTCCGGGCAACCGGAGATCGTTCTGGAGATCGATGGACTCACGCTGTCTATGACTCCGCCGGAACAATCGACGCCCGCAGAGTCGAAGGACGACGACAAGGATTGACGCTGAGGTGCCCGACGTCGACCTCGAACGCTTCGTCGATGCTCAGCGCAACGACTTCGATCGAGCACTCGCCGAGATCGAAGCCGGCCGCAAACGATCACACTGGATGTGGTACGTCTTCCCCCAGGTGACTGGACTTGGTCTCAGCTCGACCTCGCGCTGCTCTGCAATCGAGAGTCTTGACGAGGCGAGGGCGTTCCTCGTCCACCCGGTGCTCGGCGACCGCTATCGCCGGATCGTCGACGCCGTGTGGCACCAGGTGGTCGAACGCGGCGTGACGATCAACGACCTCTTCGGCATGCCCGACGACGCCAAGCTCGTGTCGTCGTTGACGTTGTTCGCCGGGGTGGCCCGGCAACTCGATGCGGCGGACTCCGGTAATGGGGCCTTGATCATGAAGGCAGATGAGATCCTGCAGGCCGCATTCGCGCAGGGTCTCGCCCCGTGCAAGGCAACGGAGCGGTTTGTCGCTACTTGACCGGCCAGTTGTTACGTCAGTTTGACGATGCCCATCTTCACGGCCATCAGCACCGCTTGAGTGCGATCGCGGGCGTTCAACTTCTCGTAGATCGATGCGAGGTGGTTCTTCACCGTCTTGCCGCTGATGTACAGCCGCTCGGCGATCTCGTTGGTGCCGTAACCGTCGGCCACGAGTTGCAACACTTCTTCTTCACGAACCGAGATCAACGCGTCTTCGCGGCGCGCCTCGTCGAGCATCGCGGCGGCGAGACGTGGTGACATCGGACGGTCGCCATTGGCTGCCAACTGGATGGCGAGGATGACTTCGCTGATCGACGAATCCTTGGTGAGGTAGCCGACGGCACCGGCACGAATGGCCCGGTCAATCACATCGCGATCGATGTGCATGGTCAGCATGACGACACGTTGACGGCCGTCGGCCTCGACGAGGCGGCGGGCGGCTTCGACACCGTCCATGCCCGGCATCGACACGTCCATCAACACCACGTCGGGTTTGTGTTCGAGGGCCAGCTTGATTGCTTCGGCGCCGTCGCTGGCCTCGGCCACGACCTTGATGCCTTCGCTTTCGAGTGCTCGCCGGATCCCTTGGCGCAGCATGGTGTGGTCATCGACCAGGATTACCGAGAGTCCCAACGTTGTCTCCTGTCGTCAGAGCGAAGATGCACTTGAATCTCCGTGCCACCACGCACTGATGGGCGGATAGCAAGCTCGGCCCCAATTCGGGCTGCTCGCTCGCGCATGCCAATGATGCCATAACTATCGGCGCGGCTGGTATGCACTCCAAGGCCTACGCCGTCGTCGCGGACCGAGATCGAGGCACTGGTCGTCGTTTCATTGACCGTAACCGTCAGGTTCTTGGCTTGCGAGTGCCGTTCGACGTTGGTGATTGCCTCGCGCGCGATCTGCCACAACTCGCGTTCTTGCATCAGCGGCAGCCGTCCGGCGATGCGCACTTCGTGGTCGGTCTGGATGCCGGTGCGCTGCTGCACCCTGGTCAGGAAGTCGCGCACGATGCTGGCCAGGTCGTAGGTGTCGGT
This sequence comes from Ilumatobacteraceae bacterium, assembly GCA_031412355.1. GTDB lineage: Bacteria > Actinomycetota > Acidimicrobiia > Acidimicrobiales > Ilumatobacteraceae > JAENVT01. Next base: position 5,272 of record JANOCR010000184.1, read on the forward strand.
GACCTCGGTGCGCAGATCGAACAGGGTGTCGCGCACATCGGAGACGACGGCCGTCACCTGCGTACGCAGGTCCTCCAACACAGGAATGATCTCGCCACCGTCGGCAGCGATCGAGCGGGCCCGGTCGACCTCGTAGCCGATCATCGCTAGCGACGAGCCGATGTGGTCGTGCAGATCACGGGCGATGCGTGAACGCTCTTCGTCGGCGGCGAGAGTGCGGATCCGACCGAACATGCGGGCGTTGTCAATGGCGATGCCGAACGGTTCGGTGAGACCGTGGACGATCTCCGCCTGTTGCTGTCCGAACGCGTCGGGTTGATCGGCCTCAACAGCGATCAGGCCGACGAGTGCACCGCGAGCGCGCAGCGCGGCGTACAAGCCGCTGCGCGCCGACGCGGACACGCCACCGCGGAAGCTCAATTCGTCGATGCGCACGGTGCGCGGCGAGTCCATCGCCGCACGAAGGCCCTCGGGTAGCCGGTCGAGTTGGAACGACGAAGGTGGGGTGAAACCGAGGGCGCGGATGGGCTCGACCGCGCGATCGGTGGCGTTGACGAGGAACACCGAGAGTGCGTCGTGGCGCACCATCGCCTGCATCCGCTGCACGGTGGAGTCGAGTACATCGTCAAGGTCGAGAGATGCAGGCAACGTCTGGGCGACACGTTGCAGCGAGAACAGCAACGAGTTGGCCTCGGCCAGCCGGCTGACGCGGTCGAGTGCAAGTTGCTGTTGACGCGCAGCTTCGAGGCCGGCCCGGTGCGTCAGACCGCTGGTGAACGCAACAAGGCCGAGGAGGCCCGTCCACAGCAGACCATCGCGAAGCCCGTCGCGCATGCCGATCTCGTTGGCGTGCCGGGCCGTGACAGCGGCAACAGCCGCGATGCCCAACTGGGCACTGAAGAACCCTCCCGCGGCGAACCCGGCGAGCATGCCGCTGGGGATCAGGCAGAGAGCGAACGGCGACGCCCAGGCACCCGTAGCCAACACGACGATCAGGTGCAAGGCCTGCTCGGCGATAATGCGGATGCGCACCTTGTTGTCGTCGCGGTACGGCACCGGCCGAATGCATGTGACGATGGCATACACGCTGACGATCACGGCCGAGGCGATCAGCTTCCAGTTGTCCCAGCTGAAATCGGACCTCGAGCGTGCGAGTGCGCCTGCTAGTGCGGCGAGTCGGAATGGCCACAGCGGCGCCGCAGTCAGGCTGGGGATCGGTGCCGGTGCTGGTGCCCTGGTGGAGCGACGCTCGACGCCCCCGGGGGGTGAGGCGTGCACCCGGCGGCGCTCGACCAACGGCCAGCTGAGCGACATCTGATCGCGCTGGGGAGGATCGTTGCCGCGTACACGCTGGTCAACATCTTCGCCCATCGAACGAGATGATACCGAGAGCGCGCCACTTGAGCCGGCGACCAGTACATTGCCGCGATGATCCTGGTGGGGCTCACGGGAGGAATCGGGTCAGGGAAATCGACGGTCAGCGCGCTGCTGGCGATACGTGGCGCCGAGATCATCGACGCCGATGTCATCACCCGCGAGGTGCAACAGCCTCGGTCGCCGGTCGTGGAAGCGATCGCCGGGCGCTTCGGCGAAGACGTCCTCGACGATGATCGCGCGCTGGTGCGGGCCAAGCTGGCCGAATTGGTGTTCTCCGATCCCGAAGCGCTTCGGGCGCTCAACGCAATCGTGCATCCGGCGGTCGGTGCGGAGATCAACCGGCGCGTCAACGCACTTGCATCGACTCCCAAAGTGGTGGTGCTCGACATCCCGCTGCTCACCGAAAATCCCCGCACCGATCTGCAGGGCAAGATCGTCGTTGACGTGCCGGTCGACGTGCAGGTCGAGCGGTTGGTGCGCTACCGAGGGTTCTCCGAGGCCGATGCCCGCGCCCGCATCGCTCGCCAGGCCAGTCGCGAAGACCGCAACAAAGGTGCCGACTTCGTGATCGACAACTCCGGCCGCGTCGGCGATCTCGATGCACAAGTTGACAAGCTCTGGGATTGGGTCACCTCACTTCCCCAACTTCCCGACGACTTCACGCTGGGTCGCAAGTCGGCGTGACCCGTTGGCCGGCGTGCTCGCTCGCCAGCAACGCGAACCTGTCGTCATCGGCCCACTCGCCGCGAACGAACACCGACAGCGGCGAGTGCCCTTCGAACCGGAACCCAAGTTTCTCGAGCAACCGACGCGACGCGCCGTTCACGGGGTCCAGGGTGGCCACGATGCGATGCAGGTGCGCCTCGGTGAACAGTGCATCGATCACCGCGGCGACGGCCTCGGTGGCGTATCCCTTGCCCTGCTCTTCCGTGATGATCGAGTAGCCGATGGTGGCCTGACGGCCGTTGTCGTGGATGCCGACAGCGACGTCGCCGATCGCCACGCCAGCGTGCTCGACGACCAACTGCACCCACTGCTCGTCTGCGGGACCATCGAGACCAGATTGCCCGTTGATCAGCCGCTCGGCCATCTCGATGGTGAACGGCACCTCCCAGTCCTGAAAGCGGGCCACCTCCGGCTGGTTGCGATAGGCGACGAGACGATTCGAATGTTCGGAGCGCATCATCCGCACCGTCAGCCGGTCGGTGGTCAGGGGCAGTGAGATCACCCGCACAGTGCAGCACGAGTCACCGGTTCAAGGCTGATCGAGCTGACCTGACGCCGTAGTGTCCACCCCGGATGATGACGTTGGCCGACCCCATCGAACACGCCCGCTCCTGCTTCGGCGAGCGCATCGCCGTGGTCGACGGCGGCCGGGTCGTCGACTACACAGAGCTTGCCGACCGCTGTCGCCGGCTTGCGTCTGGAATCGCCGGTCTCGGCGTGCAACATGGGGATCGAGTCGCGCTTCTGTCGGCAAACGGCCATCGGTACGTCGAGGCGTTCATCGGGCTTCCGGCAGCGGGCATGGTCCTGGTCCCGCTGAATACCCGGCTGGCCCCGGTAGAGCTGGCGCACATCCTTCAGCACAGCGGTGCTCGCGTGCTGATCACGGACCGCGACGCAGGGTCGCTGGCCGAACTCGTCGAGCACGTCATTGCCATTCCCGACGACTACGAGGAGATGCTCGCCACTGCCGGTCCCACGTCAACTGTTGTACACGTAGAGCCGGGCGACATCGCCGCGTTGTTCTACACCGGCGGAACGACCGGTCTGCCGAAGGGCGTCATGCTGACGCACGGCAATCTCGTGGCCAACGCGTTCAACAAGATCCTGGCGTGCTCGCTCGAGACCACTGATGTGTTCCTCGGTGCTCCGGCAATGTTCCACGTCGCCGGCATCGCCCCGCTCACGGGACTGACCTGGCTGGGTGGTCGCACCGTGACCGCTCCGATGTTCGATCCGGCACTCTGCCTCGACTTGATCGCCGCGCATCGCGTCACCATCTTCCTGCCGGTCCCCACCATGCTCGCCGCGCTGGTGGTCGAACAACGCGAGCGGCCGCGCGACATGAAGTCGCTGCGCCTGCTGGGTCATGCCGGTTCGCCGATAGCCGCGGAGTTGATCCGCCAGGCGCACGAGGTCTTCCCCGGCAGCGAGCTCGCCCAGTTCTACGGCGCCACCGAGACGTCGTCTGTCGTCACGAGATTGCGCCACGAGGAAGCGACGCTCGGCACCGATCTCGCTGGTTCCTGCGGCCAGCCGGCAATCGGCGTGGCAGTGCGAACCGTGAGGCCCGATGGCACCGACTGCGACGTCGGCGAGGTGGGGGAGGTGCTGGCACGCTCCAACGCTGTCACGATCGGCTACTGGGACAATCCTGCAGCGACTGCAGATGCGCTGCGCGACGGGTGGTACCACACCGGCGACCTCGGCTATCTGAACGACCGCAGGTACCTCTTCGTGGTCGACCGGGCAAAGGACATGATCGTCAGTGGGGCCGAGAACGTGTATTCGGTCGAAGTCGAAGACGCGCTGTATCGACACCCGGCTGTGGCCGAGGCCGCCGTGTTCGGCGTTCCCGACGAGAAGTGGGGTGAAGCGGTGCACGCCATCGTGGTGCCGCACCCCGGCGCGACCGTCAGTGGCGAGGAACTTCGCGAACACTGCCGCGCATTGATTGCCGGCTACAAGGTGCCGAAGGCAATCGACATATCCGCCGAACCATTGCCGAAGTCAGGGCCCGGGAAGATCTTGAAGCGAGTTCTTCGCGACCGCTTCGTCGTCGGGTAGGTATTCTTCGGACATGCTGCCCACACAAACCTTCGGCCGAACCGGCCACCAATCGACTCGCTTGATCTTCGGTGCAGCCGCCCTCGGCTCGATGGGCCAAGACCGCGCCGATGCCACCATGGCGCTGCTCGATGCCCACGGCGTCAACCACATCGATACCGCACGTAGCTACGGCGACAGCGAACTGCGACTTGCACCGTGGCTGGCCGGCAATCGGGATCGGGTCTTCCTGGCCACAAAGACCGGCGAACGCACCGGGCCCGCCGCCCGCGCCGAGCTGGAGGAGTCGTTGACCCGCCTGGGTGTCGGGCATGTCGATCTCATCCAGTTGCACAACCTCGTTGAACCGGATGAGTGGGACACGGCTTTCGCCCCGGGCGGGGCGGTGGAAGCGTTGGCCAAGGCGCGTGACGAGGGCCTGTGCAACTTCATCGGGGTCACCGGTCACGGCGTGCGCATCGCGGCCATGCACCTGCGCAGCCTGCAGGCGTTCGACTTCGACTCGGTGCTGCTGCCGTTCAACTTCGTGCTGCTCGAACGACCCGACTATCGCGCCGATTTCGAGGCACTCGTCGAACTGTGCGCTGCCCGCAATGTTGCGGTGCAGACCATCAAGTCCATCGCTCGCGGCCGCTGGTCCGGCAGTCGAGAAGGCAAGTTCAGCTGGTACGAACCACTGACCGACGCCGCAGCGATCGGCAGGGCCGTGCGCTACGTGCTCAGCGACAGCCAGCGCTTCCTCAACACCACCAGCGACGCGTCGTTGCTGCCGATCCTGCTCGAGGCGGCTGCCGGCGACCTGTCGGCTCCCTTGCCCGACGAGCTCCGCCGAGACATCGACGACTTCGGCATCACCGCCCTCTTCGACGGCGGTGTCCTCGAGCGAATGTGACTTCGACGGGCTCGAAGGCGTTTGTGAGCTGGCGCCCCGATACGGGGCCGCAGTCATCAAACGCTGGACGGGCTCGAAGGCGTTTGTGAGCTGGCCCCCCGATACGGGGCCGGAGTCATCAAACGCTGGGCGTCGGGGGCGGTGTGCGTCGGGGGCAGGCTCAATGCCAGATCTGGGAGGCAGCGTCGACGGTGAGTCGCAGCTTGGCCCACTGCACGTCTTCCGTGATGTCGTTGCCGTGCACGGTGCTGCTGAAGCCGCATGGCGGGCTGAGGCACAACTGCTCGATCGGCACATACTTGG
>JANOCR010000185.1:0-11663 GCA_031412355.1 Ilumatobacteraceae bacterium
GCTTTGGTCGCGAGCCCCAACGGGTGGACCGTGCGGGTGCTGGGCAGCCCTTCGCGGGCGACGTAGCCGAGCACGATTTGACGACCGGCGATCACCGCACCCTGCACGGCGTCGAGATGCACGGGCGTGGGGCGTTCGGCACGACCGCCAGTCCAGCCCGTGGCATCGTGCACGACGGCCGCCGATGCGGCCTCGGCCCGCTCGCGAAACGGCTCAGGGAGGGCTCGAACCAGCTTGCGCAGCGCGGCTCGCAGCTCAGGCGTCGTTGCCCGCGGCCCGGCCAGCAGGAACAGCGCCTGCGTCTCGGCCGACGTCAGGCCGGTGAGGTCCGTTCGGCCGTCACCGGCCAATCGCCATCCACCATTGCGGCCCTGCATCGAATACACGGGCAGCCCGGCCACGCCGAGCGAATCGAGATCGCGACGGGCCGTCCGTTCGGAGATCTCGAGCTCGGTGGCGACCTCGGCGGCGGTGACCTGACCTCTGGTCTGCAGCATCAACAGGATCGCCACGAGACGGTCGGCGCGCATGCCCGAATCTTTCCATACAAACAGGACAGAGGGTGACCTCTTTGGAGGCACACACTGCTGTGATGAACACAAAGACACTTCCCTACTCCGACACGGTCGCCGCAGCGTCGGCCGATCCCCGACCGCTGTTCGTCGCAGCCGTCGACATCGCCACCCCCATCATCGCCGGCGTCCGGCATGAACAGTTCGACATGCCCTCGCCGTGCCACGACTACAACGTCAAAGAGCTCCTCGATCATCTCGTGTTCGTGCTGCACCGCATCGCCATGATCGGCCGAGGCGAGGATGCATTCACGACTACCGGCTCACTCGCCGATTCGGCCGTTAGCCACGCGGAGTACGAAGCCGACTGGTTGGCCGCCGCCGACGCCGTCGACGAGGTGTGGTCCGACGACGCACTGCTCGATCGCACCGTTGTGTTGCCGTGGGCGACGATGACGGGTGCCGAGATGCTGGCCATGTACGTAAGCGAGATCACCACTCACACGTGGGACATCGCCGTGGCCACCGGTCAGCAGCCTCGGTGGAGCGACGACGTATGCCGGCTGGCGCTCGACACCATGCACCGCGATCTTCCGATGGCCGACCGTACGCCGATGTGGGACGAGTTCAAGGCGAATGCACCCGCCAACTTCCAGTTCGACCCACCATTTGCCAACGCCGTCGCCGTCAGCAACGATGCGCCGCTGATCGACCAACTCGTGGCGTGGACAGGGCGCCGACCATAGGCGTCTGCTACTGCTGCGCCACCGAGGTCGACGTGCCCCATGTGTCGGACAGCACGTAACCGCTGGGCCATGGATCATCGGCATCTACGAAGTAGTGATGCAGGCCGGTGATCCATGCTCTGCCGCGAATGGTCGCTTCGATGGCGGGGTACGTGCCGACGGTCGTCTCGCCGACGATGGTTCCGTGGAACTGCGAGTCGATGATCGACGAATGGGTCAGCCCACCGCCGACCTGCAGAACACCACGGGCGTGCAGCACGGCCATGCGCGCCGTGGTGCCGGTACCGGTCGGCGAGCGATCCGAGCGCCCCGGCGACACGATGCAGGTGTTGCGGGCACTGACCCGATCGCCATCGCGCGTCAGGGGTCCGGCAAACTGCACGATCGACACGTTCCGGATGTCGGGCAGTTCCGGATGGGCCACTGGGTGCTGCTCGCGAGCTGCAATTCGGATCTGTTCGCCGAGCACTGCAATGTCGCGCGCTTCGTCGGGCACGATCTCGAAGCCCAGCGCGGCGGCGTCGACGATGGCGTAGATCATCCCGCCGTAGGCGATGTCGACCATGATCGTCGACAGCCCCGGTACTTCCAGTGGGGCGTCGAGTGCGAAGGCAAACGCGGGAACGTTCTTCAGAGTGACCGACACACACTTGCCACCGCTGCAATCGGCGACGATGTCGACCGGCCCGGCCGGCATGTCGAGCCGGAACCTGGTCTGCGGCTCCACCATCGGAATCACCCCGGTCTCCAACAACACCGTGGCGATGCACATCGTGTTCGAGCCCGACATCGGTGGATACTCGGTCGGCTCCATCACGATCGCACCCGCCGCGCAATCCTCGCGAGTGGAGGGCACGATCAAGTTGACGTGACGGGCCACCGAGCCACGTGGTTCGCAGATCAGCAGGCGCCGGATGTCGTCGTGGTCGCGCTCGAACGCCAGCTTCTTGCTCATCATCGTGTCACCGGCCGGCGGCAGGACTCCACCGGTGATCACGTCGCCCTGTTCACCTTCGGCATGGCAGCCGACAACCGAGATGATCCGTTTCGCCACCATCGATGTGTCCGGCCGGCTCAGCGCGTCTTGCCGAGCGCTGCCTTCAGGCCGTCGAGGTCCTGCGAGCCGAACACCACGCGGTTGTTCGTTGCCACGTACACCAGGTCGAGGTCGACGCCGGCCTCGGCGATGATGCGGGCAAGGTCGGCCAAGGCGCCGGGACGGTCTTCGAATTCGACCACCACCACCTCGCGCTCGCGGGTGACGACGGCCTGATGAGTGATGGCCAGGGCGTGTCTGGCGGCTTCGGCATATGGCACGAGGATGTGCAACTCGGCGCGGTCACCCATGCCCACACACGTCGCCGCGGCGAGGTTGACGCCGGCGTCGCTGATAGCGGCCGCGATCTGGGCGAGTGCGCCCGGTCGGTTGTCGACCTCGATGACCAAATCCATCGCCATGAACTACCCCCTGTGAGTCGTGGCCGCGATTCTGTCACTCCCCACCGCTCATGTCTCCCCCGGCGCTCACAGGACCGTTCGGGCAGTTCGTCCAGCTCTGTGCCAGCTCATGGAACGGCAGTCGTTCAAGGAGCTGACAAGGAGTCAGCACAGCGCCCTAGCTGCGCGGAACCCTGGTCGACTTGTCTGCATCGTGACGAGTCGGCAGGATGAGGGCATGGGCACGAAATCGATGTTGACGACCGCACTTGTTGCCTTGCTCGGCGCCAGCACTTTCGGCGCCTGCACCTTCGGCGGCGGTGCCCTGCCGAGCGTCGAGACCACCACCACGTCGACGGCACCGCCGAACACCACCACCACGACAATTGCGTCGACGACGGCAGCGACCACGACCCCGACCAGCACCACCACGACCACCACGCTGCCGCCGACGACCACCAGCACGACGATCCCGTTGATCACGCAGGGTGCGGTCATCATCGTCGCCAACGCCTCGAACGTGAACGGTGCCGCGGCACAGCTCAGTCAGGAGCTCAGCGCGCGCGGCTTCCTGCTGGCCGACCCAACCAACGCCGCTGGCATTGAAGACCGGCTCGAGGTCAGCAAGGTGTACTTCCTTCCGGCCGGGGCCGACGTCGCCGCTTCGGTTGGCCGCGTCATGGGCAACATTTCGGTGACCCGCATGCCGGTACCCGTATCGATCACCGGCGGGCCGGCCAGGCTCGGCGAGGCGACCGTGGTGGTTATGTTGGGCAGGGACCTGGCCGACAAGAGCCCGATGCTGACCGGCTGACGGCCCCGGCTAGCTTGGCCACGTGTCGCGCATGCGCCCCGGCGCTCAACTGATCGCCGAAGGCCGTGCAGCAGCGCCGGCACCGGCACCGCCGACAGCATTTCTGCGTGCCAACAACGCCCGCTCGGAGGTCGAGTTCAAGCGGCACTGCCGCGACAGCGGTCGGCTGATGTACCACATGCACGTCGGACACTCGACGTGGGCGGCCACTGAGGCCGCGCTCGTCGAAGTACACGCGGCGATGGTCGATGCCGGGTACACCGTCGACCGGTTCGGCTTGGCGCTCGATCGGGCAATGGGTGTACCCGAGCAACAGCGCCACCTCGCATTGAAAGAGACCGGGCCGCGCATCGAGCCCGACGAGTGGAAGCGGCTTGGCGAAGCCGCGCCGATACAACCTCACCTCGGCGACCACATGATCGGCTTCCCTGCCGGGTTTCAGAACACCTTGCGAGCGCTTGCGGCCGGCGTCAACACCATCGGGAACGTCGGGCAGTACACCGCGTACGACCTGCTGGGTGGGAGTGACGAGATCCTGGTCACCGAAGAGACCGTGCGGGCGATCGCAGCCATCGGCGCCTTGCGCGATCACGGTGCTCTCGCCCACTCGAACCTCGAGGATGGATCGGCGACGCAGGCGTCGCACTTCGGTGCCTACGTCGGATGGGCAGCACTGGAGTTGTATGTGGTCGAAGACTTGATCGGTGCCCGCCTTGCGCACTGCTTCGGCAACACCATCCAAAGGCCTGACTCCCGCGCCGTCGTGCACTTCGCCCTCGACGACCTTCGCGGTCGCGACTCGATCGGGTCGATGATCTATGGCAACACGGTCGATCATCGGCCCGGCGACAGAGTGCACAACGTTGCAGTGGTTTCCGCTCAGCTGACATGCGACATCGCCCTCCAATTGCAGCGGCCCACGGGTCACGCGGTGAACCCCGTCCCGTTGACCGAGGCGGAGCGAATTCCCAGTGCCGCGGAGATCGTCGAGATTCACCTGCTGGCCCGCGAGATCGAACGCGAGGTGCGCAAGTCTGGCGATCTCTACGACTGGCAGCGCCTCGAGCGGCTGGGGGCAATGACCGCGGCGTACGCCATCGAGTTTCGCGACCGCGCGCTTGCAGCGCTCAGCGACGAAGGGGTCGACGTTGCTGACGCAGCGCAGATGCTGCTCGCCTTGCGACGCACGACCATGCCCGACCTCGAACGCCGGGTCGACCTCGCAGCTCCGCCCGACGTTGCCGAGCTGGAACCGTGGAAGGCGTCGCACGTTCGCCATCTCGCCGCACGTCTCAATGCGGGCGCGCCGCGCCTCGATGGCGTGCGGGTGGTGTTGGCAGTCCTCGAAGTGCACGACCTGGTGCGCGACGCGCTGGCCCGTGTGCTGCCGAACGCCGGCGCCGAGGTGATCCTGCTCGGCTCGGACGCGCCGATCGACAGCATCGTGCGCGCCGCGAGCGAGGAGGACGCCGATGCCGTCGTGTTGGGTGTGTACAACGGCAATGCATTGGCGCTCGGCGAACACCTCGCCAACGCAGCACGCACCGAGCAGTGGGGTGGGAAGATCTACATGGGCGGCATCCTCAATCAGGACATGGGGAACGGCCTTCCGATCGATGCGCGACCGGCACTCGAGGCGCTGGGTGTTTGCTGCGTCGACGATGTCGAGGAGTTGCTGGGACTGCTGGCTCGGGGCTGAGCAGCCGGCATTGCTACGTTGCTGACTCGTGCGACTCGGGACCATCCTCATCACCGACGACGTGGGCACCGATCCGGCGTTCCTGAGGGACATGGCCCAGTCGATCGAGGGTGCCGGTTTCGACGCCGTGCTGACCAACGATCATGTCGTCGGGGGCCATCCCGATCGACTTCGACCGAACGAGAAGCTGCACACCTACGACGTGCCGTGTCACGAACCGCTCGTGCTCCTGACGTTCCTGGGAGCGGTCACCACGCGCCTCGAGCTCGCCACCTCGATTGTCATCAGTACCCAACGCCAAACCGTCCTGCTCGCCAAGCAAGCCGCTGAACTCGACCTGTTGACGGGTGGGCGCCTCCGTCTCGGAGTCGGCATCGGACGCAACTGGATGGAATACGAGGCCCTGGATCAGGAGTTCTCGAACCGCGGCCGCCGCATCGAAGAACAGATCGCCGTCATGCGTCAGCTGTGGACGCAAGATCTGGTCACCTTCGAGGGCACGTGGCATCACCTCGACCGCATCGGTTTGAACCCGCTGCCCGTGCAGCGACCGATTCCCATCTGGATGGGCTCGTTCGTCGGCAACCTCGTCGAGAAGGTGCTCGAACGTACCGGTCGCCTCGCCGATGGGTGGATGCCGCAGTTCCCGCCGGGCGACATGCTGGCCGACGCACTCGATCGCCTTCGCGGCTACGCCGTCGCGGCCGGACGCGATCCCGATGCGCTGGGCATTGAGTGCGGCATGCGCATCGCGGTCGACGACGATCCGCAGCAGTGGATCGATAACGCCGCCGCATATCGCAAGATTGGCGCCACGCATCTCCGTGCGTCCAGCGCGGGCGGCGGGTTCTCGACACCGGCCGAGCACCTCGCCGCATGGATCCGGTGGCACGACACTGTCGCTCCCGTCGCTCGGGATTGAAGGAGATCAGCTGATGACAACGACGACCATCGCCGACCAAGTCGAGCGTGTGCTGAAACCGATCCAGCAATTCGTGCGTGGATGGATGATCGGCCCACCAAACGATCGTCTCGCCGCCGATCTGGGCATGGCCTCGGGGTCGGACCTGTGGATCGTCGGTCGCGCCGGGGTGCTGGGCGACTGCGATGCCGATGTCGCCGCGTCGGCGTTGGCGTTCCTGGCACCCGACCGGGTCCGCGCCGCCTGGGAGGCGCTACCCGACGGGCTGACCCATCGGAAGGTCGCCGACGCCTACAGCGAGCTGTGCTGTCAGTGGGGCTCGACCGAGCTGGCCAAGTTCGACCGGGCACGCATGGAACGACTGGACGATCTTGGCCGGCAAATTTCCGACGCCGCCGACCTGTCCGCGGGGGCACTGTTCGCAGGCTGGCGAGCCCAACCTCAGCCCGACGACGTCAACGCCAGGGTTGCGCTGACCATGCATGTGCTGCGCGAACTGCGCGGTGGCGCACACATCATCGCCGTGAACGCATGCGGGATCACTCCACTCGACGCCGTGCTGGCCTCGCCGGCGCCTCCACCTCGCAGCGGCCCGGTCTGGGCTGAACATCTGGGTTGGACCGGCCCGTTCGCCGACCCGAGCGCGGCACGGCACGCTCGAGCAGAGGCGGAACGACTGACATCGAGAATGCTCGTACCGATCTACGGCTCGATCGGCGACGCAGCCCTCGATGAGTTCGCCGAACTCGTCGAGACGACGCGCAACGCCATCGACATGTAGCCGTCAGTCGTGGCGTTCGAGCAATGCCAGCATCGTCAACAGCTGTGCGGGTTGCCCGGCCTGATTGCGCAGCGTCAGTGAGCCACCTCGTTCCTGCAACTCGCGTCGCGCAGCAACCAGCGCTCCGTACCCGCTGCAGTCCATGAACGTCGTTTCCGCCATCTCGACGACAACGGCCTTTCGTCGGCCCGCCAGGCACGCTCTGCGCACCTCGTTGCGCGTGGCGAAGTCGAGTTCGCCCTCTATCTGCACCACACGGCACCCACCCGAACGCGTGACGCTGAGGTGGAAGGCGAGGTCATCGGCTTCGCCCGACGGCGTTGAGGCGGGGTTGGCACGCAAGTCCCTGGTGCGCACGATGAATCTCCTCGTTTCGAGGGCGCAACCAGGGTTCTGGAGCCACGCTGCTGGAGCGAATTCGCTGGTGACTGCACGGTACACCTGCACATCGAGCGGCACAACAACAACCGCGAAATGAGCCTCCCGACCTACTGCTGGCGGGCCGCCTGTGGCGGGGGAGGCGGGCGACGACCGTGGGTGATCGAATCGACGGCGACCGAGCCGGCCACAATGCCCTCGGCGACCTCGGTGAGCCCGCGATTGCTGCTGCGGGCGAAGCCGCGCAGGCGGGCGAACGCCTCTTCCATGTCGATGCCGACGCGTTCGGCGATCATGCCTTTGGCCTGCTCGATGACGATGCGACTGTTGAGGGCGTGCTGCAAATGGCCTTCTCGAATGGCCGCGTCGCGGGTGGCCATGTCTTGAACTATGGCGATGCATGCCACATCGGCAAGGGCCTGGGCGAGGGCGATCTCGGCATCCGAAAGGGCGACCGGTTCGGCCATGAACAGGTTGAGACAACCGAGAATCAGGTCCTTCAACCGCAGCGGCACCGCACACACCGACGGAAAGCCCGCCCTCAGGCTCTCGGGTGCGAACTGCGGCCAAGGAGACGGCGTGCTGAGGTCGGCGTGGCTGACGCCGGTGCCGGTGCGGAAGCAGTCGAGGCACGGACCCTCGTCGTTCTGGATCTGGAACAGTTCGAGCAATCCGACCTGCTCGGTCGATGCGCCGATCACCCTGAGCTGGCCGTCGGTATCGACCAGCAGGATCCCCGCGGCTGCGGCCTCGAGCAGTTCGACGCTACGAGCGGTCAGCACGGTCAACACTTCGATCACATCGAAGTCGTCGACGAGCGCGTCCACTATCTCGACAAAGGTCGTCGCAGTCAGAGCCTGCCGATGGAGGGCTCTCTGTTCGGCATCGATTGACACAGGTGTTACACCCCTTCTCCTCGTTATTGACTGTCGTCGGTGAGACGCAGTCGGCGAGCGACGATATCCGCAGCCACCACACCGATTGGAAGTCCCTGAGCGAACGCATGGGCCCGTATGCGAAGCATCGCCTCGGCCACGGGAATCTTCAACTGGATCGAAACCATTCCCGACGCCTGGTGGACTTCGGCACGATACGTCATCGCGTTCTCGAGGCCCTCGGCCAGCACGCCGGCCGGTGCCGCATCCTGCAAGCTCAACACGGTCTCTGTCAGTACGCGTGCCACTGCCACGCTGTCGTCGTGTTGGCTGCTGCTGAGACTTCCCTCGCCGTCCTGATACAGCGTGAGCACCCCGATCTTGGCGCCCCTGGTCGTTAGTGGATAGGCAAAGACTGCCCCGATCCCGGCCTCGCGGGCCTCATCGACAAATGAGGGCCAGCGCTGGACGGCTGAACCGTCGAGCCGTGGCACATGCACCGGCCGCCCGATACTGAACGCGTCCTGGCACGGCCCGATGCCCATGGTGAACTGCAGATCCTCGAGGGTTGCCATGCGTTGACTCGAGACGCACAGAGGTCCGGAGTTGGTTCCACCCATGACGGTGACCCCAGCGCCCGAGACGACCAGCAGTTCGACGCACGCGCTGCACAGCCCTTCGGCGGGAGACTTGGTGACAGCGCGGGCAAACGCGACGGCGATGCGCAACGAACGGTCGGTGGTCACGGCGCGCAAACCCCCGCTGCGTCGTCGACTGCCAGCTGCCCCATGATCTCCTCTTTCACCACAGAGCGGCCGGCGGGGACTTGACCGAAATTGACACTGCGTAGTCGTGACGAGAACGCTAGCACCAGCCGCCCCAAAACCTATTCAGACTGCGGTATTGTGGTCGCGCCGCACGAGCAGTGCGGCGTGCCTGCTCTGAACCTCGGCCGGCGGTTTCGGCCGAGTCGAAGGAGCCAGGCCATGCAGACGATCGAGGCGCCCGCTCAACCCTCGATGAGCGACCACCAGTCTGTGACACAGGCCGTCAGGCCTTCAGCGCGTGAGCTCGCTGTCGCTCACCGGCAGCTCCATGTCAAAGCCGTCGTCATCGCTGCCATGGTCGGTGCCGGCTACTGGGCGCTGGTGTTCGCCGAGTCGTCGATCGTGCAAAAAATCTTCTCCGCCATGGTGCTGGTCGTAGCCCTCACGGCAACGGCGACATGCGTCTTCCACGACGCCAATCACGCCTCGTTCAGCAGGTCGCGCACCGTCAACCGACTGGCCGGGTTCACCGGCGACCTGCTCGGCGCGAGCTCATGGATCTGGCGTTTCAAGCACAACAACCTCCACCACGGCAACACCAACATGGTGGGGATCGACGCCGACATCAACCAGGGACCGTTCGCCCGGCTCGCCCCCGGGCAGCGGTGGCATCCCTGGCATCGCTACCAGCACCTGTACATGTGGTTGTTGTACGGGTTCCTGACGCTTCAGTGGTTGTTGATCTCCGATCTCGCCGACTTGAAGAACCATGGCATCGGTGGGCAACGCTTCGCGCGTCAGCCACGACGGCGCGACATCGCCATGATCGTGACCGGCAAGGTGTTGCATGTGGGTTGGGCGATCGTGGTGCCACTGATGTTCCACCCCTGGTGGATCGTGCTCACGTTCTACTTGGCGATCTCGTGGACCGTCGGCCTCGTGCTGGCGACGATGTTCCAACTTGCTCACTGCGCCGAGCCCGCAGTGTTTCCAGAGGCCGACATCCCACGTCGCGGCGGCGACTTCGTGGCACATCAACTTCGAACAACCATCGATGTGCACTGCCGAACCCGGCTCGGTCGGCGGGCACTCCATTGGGTCATGGGTGGCCTCGACTTCCAGGTCGAGCACCATCTCGCGCCGCGTCTGCCGCACACTGTTTACCCGTTGGTGGCCGAACGCCTGAGCCGGGTCTGCGACGAGTTGCAGCTCACCCGGCACAGCCATGCCACACCGTGGCAGGCGGTGCGGGCACACGGGCGGCTGTTGAAGGCCATGGGGACGCGCCCCTGAGCCCGCGCGACACCAACGCGGGCTCCGGGAATTCGCACCGAACGCTGTCTCCGTGCATCGCAAACGCGCCCAGCCCGGGGACGGATCGGGCCGGGCACGTTCGGATCGCTGAATGGGGCTCAGCGCTCGCTGTGGGGGTCATCAGCGAGATCTTGATGTATCGAAATATCTTGAAGAAGAGGCCATGGCGACGGGCTCGGCCTAGAGGCCGTACCCGTCGCCCTGACCCGGTGCCTGTCGCCGTTGGGGACGGGTAACGACGAGACAGGATCCGCTGGACACGGCGTTTCCGACGAGCTCTGTTCCTTCGAACCGCTCGTCGCTCACTGTGCCTCCCTTGTGGAAATCGGTGTGTTACCGCCTCTATTACCGCTATCGCCCGCGACCTAAACATCTCACTTGAAAAAACATTGCGCCCTCAGGGCACCGACATCAAGGGGTTCCCAGCCAGGGCACGTAGTGTGCCTGCAGACAGCCGATCGCAACTAGTTCGGCAATCAGGAGGACCAGCGTGACTGACATGGGAAACAACGATTCGCTCACCATCGACAGCGACCTCGCTGGCGTCATCGTCGTCCACGGTGACATCGACGTTGCCGGACGCCCGATTCTCGAAGCTGCGATACTCGAACGCGAGGCCCAGGGTCCGCTGGTCATCGATCTCTCGGACGTCTATTTCATCGACTCGTCGGGCTTGCGAAGCCTGCTCGGCGCCAGCCGCCGAGCACGTGAACGAGGCGCCACGGTGGTGCTGCGAGGTGTGGGATCCGAAGTGCTCCGATTGCTCGAGATCACTGGCACGTCCGAGCACTTTTCCATCGAGACCAGTCGTGAGTGAGCGCACAGCGGTCGGTCCTGTTGTTCTGAGGTTGCCACCGGATCCAACGCTGTCGCGTGTGCTGCGGTTGGCCGCCAGCGGGATCGCCGGCATGGCCGGGTTCACGGTCGACGAGGTCGAAGACATCAGAATCGCTGTCAGTGAAGTCCTGTTGGCCCTGATCGAGCACGGCGGCGGAGGGCAGATCGAGGTTCAGTTCGCCGTCGAGGCGCAAGCATTCACGGTTCAGGGCCAGACATCCACCCAGAGCTTCGACGCCGAACATCCCGATTTGATCCTGTGCCGAACGGTGCTCGCCGGGGTGTGCGCCTCCCACGGGATCGACCTTGTCGACGGCCATGCCCAGATTTCGGCGTCTGTGACTCACGCGACGATCAGGTGACCGAGACTCCCAGCCATCGAGAAATTGACGAAAGATGGCTGCAGGAGTCCCTCGAGCGCTATGTGGAGAGCCGCGAGACAAGTCTGCGCGACGAGATCGCCGAGCAGACCTCGTGGCTGGCAACTCGTGGCGCGCGCCGGTTTGCGGATCGAGGTGAGCCGTTCGACGACCTGGTGCAGGTTGCTCGAATCGGCCTGCTCAATGCGATCGAGCGCTTCG
>JANOCR010000186.1:0-2186 GCA_031412355.1 Ilumatobacteraceae bacterium
CCGGTGACCCCGCCTGCGCCCAGAACCAGTCCAATTCGGGGCAATCCCTGTGTCACGCCTGCCAGCCTCTCACGCAAGCGGTGCAGCGCTCGTCAGCGCCAAGCGTCCACTTCAGGTCGTGGCGACGTCACGCCGGGCGAAAGACAGGGTGGCCGCGGCGACGACTGCCCCAAGGTACGCAATGAGTGCCAGCAACGCGACGATTGGAGGGCGCTCGAAGTCGACGTCTTCCAATTGCGCCCAGGGGACCACGGTGGCCACGTTCTCGGCGATCATGAACCGCCCGAGTCGTGGCCAGAACCCTGCGACCATGCGTTCGATCACCAGCGCCCAAGCCGCAAGCACGATCAACGCAGCACTGGTGTTGCGCCCGACCGTGGCGATGTTGAGGGCCAGGACGGCGACGAGAGCGGTGATCAGCGAGATCCGCAGCATCGCAAAGAGCAGAGCGAACCACCACGACGCGTCCGCCCCGCTGGCGCTTCCGTTGACTGCCACGGCCGGCACAGCAGACGCAAGGTACAGCGTTTGGAGCAGGAAGGCGATGACGAGTGACAACAGTGCAGCGGAGCAGGTTCTGGCGATGTGCAGGCGCACTCTGGAGGGAACCCATGTGAGGGTTGTGGTGATGGTTCCGGCTCGCCACTCGGCGCCGGCGACGGATGCACCACAGATTGCCGCGCCGACGACTAGGAAGATTGCGGCCGTGCTGAGGAGGTCGTCTCCCTGGCCCGGCGACCACCAGTTCACCATCCGCGCGGGATGGTGGTTGTCCGCGGCGAGCTTGATCGGGTCTCTGCTCGATAGGAAAACAACCAGTCCAGCGAGCGCACAGAACGCTACCGCGACCACCACCATCCATCGCACGAGGCGGCGATGCAATGCGCGCCGCATCTCGACAACTGTCAGTCGTAGAAGTTTCATGCCTCGATCTCCTCATGGGATGTGATGTTCAAGAACAGCTCCTCGAGGCTGACCGAATCAGCTCGAAGCTCGCTGAGGTACAACCCGGCATCTGCAAGCAGCTTCGTGACGTGTGCCCCGTCCGACGCCGGCAACGCCACGCGCAGGAGCTTGCCGTCGGTCTCCACGGACAGCCCCGCGTTGCGGAGCGTGTCGGCTCCTGCTTCGAGGTTCTCCAGCCCGACGAGCAGAGACGGTCGCGCAGCCTCGGCGAGCACATCTTCGACGCGACCGCTCAACCTCAGCCTGCCGCGATCGATGATGGCCACCCGGTCACAGGTCTGCTCGACCTCGGTCAGGAGATGACTCGAGACGAACACCGTCCGACCCTCGTTTCCCAACTCTCGGAGCAGTTCGCGGATCTCACGGATCCCCGCAGGGTCGAGACCGTTCGCCGGCTCATCCAGAATGAGCAGGGCGGGGTCTTTCAACAATGCGCCCGCGAGCCCCAGTCGCTGGCGCATCCCCAGCGAATAACCTCGAACCTTGTCGTCAGCACGCTCGCCCAACCCGACATACTCGAGGCTCTGTGCCACGCGCCGTCTGCCGATCCCATCGATCGCTCCGAGGAGCTCGAGGTTCTCGCGGGCAGTCATCGTCGGGAACATCGCCGGTGTCTCGACAATCGCGCCTACTCGGGGCATGACACCCTCCAACTCCGCCGGCGTGGGACGGCCGAGCATCGCTGTCGTTCCCGAGGTCGCGGATACGAGCCCGAGCATGCAGCGAATCGTGGTGGTCTTGCCCGAGCCGTTTGGCCCGAGAAACCCGAACACGCCGCCCTCTGGCACGGTGAGGTCCAAACCATCGACCGCACAGACCGGCTTTCCACGATGTCGCCGGTATTCCTTGCGTAATCCTTCGATTTCGATAATTGCCGTCATGCACCAGACAGACGATCGAGAACCCGGCGCGGGTGACAAGCCGAGTAGTGCTGCCTCATTGCCCGAGCTGCCGGACGAGAGGACGCGAGCCGAGATCCGCGACCGTCTGGGTCTCCCGAATCAGACGGCTCCGGCGCGGGTGAAGACGTTGCGCACCAGCTGCTGAATCGTCGGATCGACGACCAGGCTGCCGCCGACCGTCAACGACCCGACGGAGAAGACGATGCCGCCACCGGGGTGTTCATAGAACACCATTTCCGCGCCGGGACCCTCGAAGTCTGCCTCGCCGGAGGCGAGCACGATCAGCCCGTTGGGCAGGATCGACGGCGGGATCTGGTT
>JANOCR010000187.1:0-6957 GCA_031412355.1 Ilumatobacteraceae bacterium
GTAGGCGCCGCACGACCTTCCAGGAATTCGGCGATGTCTTCGGGAAACTGCCGCATGATGCTCGACACCACGAGTTGTTCCTCGGTGCCGAGGAAGCACCGGTTGGCATCGGTCACCGAGCGCAGGCGGGTGGCCAGTTGCCCCAGGATCTGGTCGGTCGCGGCTCCGTCCAGAATGGTGGCCAGGTCGGCGGTGATCGCCAAAGAACCCTGTTTGCAGGGAGGGCACTGACCGCAAGACTCGGCGGCCAAGAACCTCGACAACTCGTGGGCGACCTGGGTCATGTTGACGGAGTCGTCATAGATCGCAAAGCCAGCGGCGCCGAGACCTGATCCACGAGCGGCGAAGTCCTCGTAGGTCAAGGGTGTGTCGAACTCGTCGGCACGCAGAACCGCGTTGGACACACCGCTGAATGCCGCCTTGAAGCTGCGGCCCGCCAGAGGACCTCCGCACTGCTGCAGCAACGCCGAAAATGGCGTGCCCATCTCCACCTCATGCACACCCGGATTGGCCACATCGCCCACCACCGTGGCGATGACCGTGCCCGGCGACTCGGCGGTACCCATCGACCGAAACCACTCGGCACCGTTGGCGATGATGTGCGCGGCCGAGGCGAGCGTCTCGACGTTGTTGACCACGGTCGGGTTCGACTCGGCGCGCCCCGACACGGCGCGGCTCCCGGCTTCCCAGCCGATGGCCGAATCGGTGGCGAACAGGCCGAGCTCGTATGGCGGCAACAGGCGCGGCAGCGGATCACGGCCTTCGATCACTTCCAGCAACGCCTTCTCCTCGCCGAAGAGGTAGTCGTCGGGGCCCTCGACGATGTTGACGCTGAGTTCCTGCAACAGGCCGGTGGCCGTCAGTTCGACCGCGGCGCGCGTCAACGCCTGCACTTCTCGCCGATACGAGCGTTTCGTCGCCAGGTACACCGTGCCGGCACCAACTGCGAACGCGGCGATGGCCGCGCCCTCGATGATCCGATACGGGTCGAGACGGATCAGCATCCTGTCCTTGAAAGTGGCCGGCTCGCCTTCGGCGCCGTTGGCGACCACGAAGCGCGCACCCGCGCCGCCGGAACGGACTGACGCCCACTTCCGACCGGTCGAGAACCCGGCCCCTCCGCGACCGCGCAATCCAGCCGCAGTGATCACATCGATTGTCGCTGTATCGCCGATCCGGAGAGCGCGCTCCAGCCCACTACCTCCACCTGCAGCCAAGTAGTCGTCGATCCGTTCGATCGGTGACGGTGGCAGCAAATACCGAGCCTGATGCATCAGCCCAGCGGTGGACGCTTGTCCTTCTTCTCGCGCTTGGCCTCGCGCTTTTCCTTCAGGGTCTTGCCGGCTTTCTTGGCAGACGGTTTCTGTGGCGACTTGCTGGGCATGGTGCCCTCCTCAGTACTGACTCAGAAGCGTGACCCTATCAGCGAGCCAGGCGACGCCCGGCGTGACCAACCGTCGTCGCCGTGTCACGTCGCAAATCCCGGCGGCATGGTGATGGTCGCTTCGTAGGCGTGGGCGAGGCGCAACAGATCGACGTCGCCGCGGGGGCGGCCGATCAATTGCATCCCCATCGGCAGCCCGCGATCGTCGAAGCCGACGGGCACGCTGATCGCCGGCAAGCCGGCAAAGGTGGCATACGACGTGACCTCCATCCATCGATGGTACGTATCCATCTCGCGGTCACCGATGTAGTGCGGCCACCGTTCGGTGGCATCGAACGGCCACACCTGCGCGGTGGGAAGCGCCAGCACGTCGAAGCGGTCGAACAGCGCCGTGATGCTTGAGTAGAAGGTGGTGCGTTCGACCGATGCCCGGGTGATCTGCGGTCCGGTGACCTGTTGGCCGTGGTCGATCTCCCACAACGCTTCCGGCTTCATCAGCTCGCGGCGGGCCGGGTTGGTGACGAGCGACGCCAGGTTGGCGGAGACCAGGAAGTGCCGCCACACCAGCCAGGCGTCCCACACGCGGGCGGGCGACATATCGAACGCAGTCGGCTCGACCGTGCAGCCAAGGTCGACCTGCATGCTGCGGAGCGCGGCATCGCAACACTCGACGATGCCCGGCTCGATCGCCAGGTAGCCATCGAGATCCCCGAGCCAGCCGACCCGCGTTCCGGCGGGCTCGCCAGCCAAGTTGGCGCGCCCGTCCGACAACGTGGCGAACTCGTCGAGACGACCGGCCAGCGACAGCGGTGCTCCTGGGTGGTAGCCCGCCTGGGTACCCAGCAGCATGGCGACGTCGAGCACGGTGCGACCCATCGGGCCTTCTGTGCCGAGTTGGGCGAGGTAGTTGTCGCGCTCCGGCCATCCCGGCACCCGGCCCTGGCTGGGTCGGAAACCGAACACGTTGTTCCACGCCGCCGGATTGCGCAGCGAGCCCATGTAATCGCTTCCATCGGCAACCGGCAGCATGTGCGTGGCCAGTGCCACCGCTGCACCACCACTGCTGCCACCGGCGGTACGGGTGAGGTCATGTGGGTTGCGAGTCATGCCGAAAACGTCGTTGAAGGTGTGCGAACCGAGGCCGAACTCGGGAACGTTGGTCTTGCCGATCACGATGCATCCCGCCGCCTTCATCCGCGCCACCATCAGGCAGTCGAAGTCGGGCACGAAGGTCTCGAGCAGTCGCGAGCCCATCGTCGTTCGCAAGCCCTTGGTCTCGGAGAGGTCCTTGATGGCCTGTGGCATGCCGTGCATCCAGCCTCGAGAAACGCCGCTCGCGGTCTCGTCGTCGCAGACCCGTGCCTCGGCGAGCAACTCGTCGCGGTCGCGCAGACTGACGATCGCGTTGACCGCCGGGTTGCGCTCTGCGATTCGGTCGAGGTAGGCGGTCATCACCTCGCGACACGACACGTCGCGCTGGTGGATCGACTCACTGAGTTCCGCTGCCGACAGCCCCGTGATGTCCACGCCCGAATGTTGCCACGCCTAGCGGTGGAAGACCCTGGTGCCGGCGACCCAGGTCTGGTCGACTTGCGCGCCCGGCACCTCGTCGCCGGCGATCGCAGTGATGTCCGTGTCGAGCACCACCAGGTCGGCGCGAGCACCTACCTCCAACGCGCCGGCATCGTCGTCGAACGCTTGGAACGCCGACCCGGCGCTGTACGCATGCATCGCCTGCATGATCGAGACACGCTCGTCGGGCATCCAGCCGTCGACGGGCTCGCCCTGGCTGTTGCGACGGGTGACCGCAACGGCCAATCCGTCGAGAGGACGGTGCGACGACACCGGCCAGTCGGAACCGAAACTAACGGCGGCACCGAGGCGGACGAGCGTGGCGATCGGGTACTGCAGCGAGCTGCGCTGCGGCCCGATGCGCGGCATGGTGAGTTGGACCTGCGAGTCGTCGAGGCACGCCCAAAACGGCTCGAAGTTGGCGATCACCCCCAGCGCCGCAAACCGCAGTCTGTCGACCGGATGCACGAGTTGTGTGTGGGCGACCACCGGGCGCCGGTCGCGTGGTCCGTTGAGCCGCGTTGCGTGTTCGACCGCGTCGAGTGCGATGCGTACGCCCGCGTCGCCGATCGCGTGGATGTGGATCTGGAACCCGTCGGCGTCGAAGATGCGCACGGCCTCTTTCAGGCCGTCCGCCGACCAGTTCGGCAACCCACACGAGTGGGGAGCGTCCTCGTACGGTTCGAGCAGGAAACCGGTGCCGGCCTCGATCACGCCGTCGGCGAAGAACTTCACCGTGCCGGCAGTGACCCAAGCCGACGCTGCAGCATCCGACTGGAGAGCGCGGCGCGCTTCGAGGAACCCGGCTCGCTGACTCGCCCAGATCACGGGATCGGCCTTGAAGGCGGCATTGATGCGGCAGGTCGCCACACCTCGGCGGGCGCCGTCGGCGTACACGTCGAGCTCGTCGAGGTCGACCGCGGCGTCCTGCGCCCAGACGATGCCTTCCGAGCTCAGCGCGCTCATCGCCTCGATCAACCCGCTGTCGCGGCGGGCCCGGCTTGGAGGCGGAATGTGCGCCTCGACCAGCTCCATCGCCCCGTGCTCCAGCAGCATGCCGACGGGGCGACCGTCGGGGTGCCGCACGATGGTGCCGAGTTCTGGATCGGGCGTCGACGTGTTCACGTTGCCGATCGCCAATGCCGCGCTGTTGGCCCACATCGCGTGGTAGTCGGTAGGAAACAGGGCAACCGGTCGGTCGCTGCACGCGGCGTCGAGCCACTCGGCCCGGCCGATCCCGCCGGGAAGCACCGTCGGCGCGTAGCATCGCCCGACGATCCAGGGGTCTGCGGGGTGCGCGTCAGCCCATCGCCGCACGAGCCCGATCACCTCGTCGAACGACCCGACACCCGTCAGGTCGAGACCACTGCGCACGATCCCACCGTGCAGCGGATGCGCATGCCCGTCGCGGAACGCAGCGACCAGCGCCCGGCCGCCGAGCTGCACCACCTCGTCGAAGGCCGACGACCATCCGGTGGCTTTCTCGCCGATCGCCACGATGCGATCACCGTCGATTGCCAGCGAGGTCGCCGGCGGTCCACCGATGGTGATGACGGGTCCGCCGGTGAACAGCACGCGTGACATGCCTTGATTAGAGCATCGTGCACCATGTTGGGCGGCATGGCCGTTGCAGCCTGACCGTGGCCTGGTCAGGTCGCCGGCCGGATGAGGAACTTCTGGCCGGTGGCCTGACGGGCATAGGTCCGGATCGCATCGAGACTCAGCGCACCGGCAAGGGAGACTTCGTCGGTGTAATGACTGGCAAAGGTGGTGGTCAACTCGGCCACCACCCTGTCGCGCAACCGCTGAGCACCTTCGAGACCAAGCTGGCCGAGGAACGGGGTGAGCAGCCAGCCGCCCACGCTCCATGCCATGCCGAAGTTGCGGGTGAACTCGGTCGCGCTGTGGTCGAGCGCTCCGTAGATGTAGACCTGCTTGTGCACGTCGGACCCGTACCGGCTGTAGGAGGTGGCGTTGACATTGGCTGCTGCCTCCATGCCTGCCAGGATCTGGCCTGCCAGACGGCCGCCGCCGATCGCATCGAAGGCGATGGTCGCACGGGTCTCGACCAGAGCCTTGGTGAGGTCCTCCCTGAACGTCGGCGAAGTGGAGTTGCACACGTACGTGGCGCCCATGCCGCGCAGGAGTTCCTCCTGCTCGGGCTTGCGAACAATGTTGACCAGCGGCACGCCGTCCGCTATGCAGATCCGTTGCAGCATCTGGCCGAGGTTCGACGCGGCAGCGGTATGGACCAGTGCCTGGTGCCCTTCCATCCTCATGGTCTCGACCATGCCGAGCGCGGTCAATGGATTGACGAAGCACGACGCACCGTCCGCCGGATCGGTGCCATCCGGCAGAACCATGCACAACCCGGCAGGCACGCAGCGGTACTCCGAGTACGTCGCACCGCCGATGATCGCGACGGTCCGACCCTCGAGCGCCTGCGCCTCGTCGGACGAACCCGTTGCAACCACGACGCCGGCGCCCTCGTTGCCCACCGGCATCGACTGGCCGCTACGACCCGCCAGGCCGCGCAAGGTCTGTGGTGGGATAGTGGCGGTCACGATCGGGTTGTCGGCGGTGCCGCCAGCCGTGGCGGTGTCGAGATCGGCCGTCGACAACAACAGTCCCAAGTCCGACGGGTTGATCGGGGCCGCCTCCACACGCACGAGCACCTCGTGAGGTTCAGGTTGCGGCATCTCGACGGTGGCGATCGACAACTCCAGGTTCCCGTCAGGTGTGATCAGGGATCGAATCTGGCGAAACGTGTTGGGCAGTTCCTTGGGCATGGCTCAGCACCTTACCGACGGCGAACGGGGTGGTCAGGGGGTCGCCGAACTACTGGTCGCTCGAACCCTTCCACAGGTTGATGTCGGCCTCGACCGCGTACTGATCGATCTCTGCCAGTTCGTCACTTGTCAACGACATGTTCGTCAACGCAGCGACGTTGTCGTCGAGTTGCCCGACACTGCTTGCTCCGATCACCAGCGACGTCATGCGCGGGTCGCGCAACGCCCACACCAACGCCAACTGGGCAAGTGACTGGCCACGACGCGCGGCGATGTCGTTGAGGGCACGCACCTTCGCGAGACGTTCCTCGGTGATCGAGCCAGCCTGCAACGCTCCACCGGTCGCAGCACGCGAGTCTGACGGAATTCCGTCGAGATACCTATCCGTCAGCATGCCCTGTGCCAGCGGGGAGAAGGCGATGCAACCCGCGCCCACCTCGTCGAGCGTCGTCAGCAAGTGGTCGTGCTCTGTCCAGCGGTTGAACATCGAGTACGACGGTTGGTGGATCAGCAATGGCACGTGCTGCTCGGCAAGCAACTGGGCTGCCAGGCGTGTGCGTTCCGACGAGTACGACGAGATGCCGATATACAGCGCCTTGCCGCTGTGAACGGCCGAGACCAGGGCGCCGACGGTTTCCTCCAGCGGGGTGTCGGGATCGACGCGATGCGAGTAGAAGACGTCGACGTAGTCCAACCCCATGCGCGCCAGCGATTGGTCGAGTGACGCGAGCAGATACTTGCGAGACCCGAGGTTGCCGTATGGCCCGGGCCACATGTCGTAGCCCGCCTTCGTCGAGATCACCAGTTCGTCGCGGTGGCGGGCGAAGTCTGTCGCCAGGATCCGGCCGAAGTTGGTCTCGGCCGCGCCGTAAGGCGGGCCATAGTTGTTGGCCAGATCGAAGTGAGTGACGCCAAGATCGAACGCCCGCCGACATATCTCGCGCTGCGTCTCCCATGGGCGATCGTCGCCGAAGTTGTGCCACAACCCCAACGACAAAGCCGGCAGCAACAGGCCGCTGCGGCCACAGCGACGGTAGGTCATCGATTCGTAGCGAGCGGCGTCGGCGACGTATGACATGGCAGCGAGACTAGGCCGGATGACCACAGCCCCCTATCGGAGTGTTTCGTGCCCACCCGGGGTGTCGCGAAACACTCCGTCAGGCGTCGAGGAGTCGCAGCAGCTTGCGGTCGCTGACGGCCGTGGACGAGCGC
>JANOCR010000188.1:0-38465 GCA_031412355.1 Ilumatobacteraceae bacterium
GACGTGGCAACCAGCGCGGTACGAGCAGATGAGATCGAGATCGGCGATACCCCACTCATTCGCCGGATGGGTCAGGTGGGCCATCCTGTTGGCGCGGTGGTCGATGGCGAGGACGCCGACGTGGATGCGGTCTCGATCGCCCTCCAACGGCTGTGGTCGGAGGTCGGTTTC
The DNA here is from genome assembly GCA_031412355.1 of Ilumatobacteraceae bacterium. GTDB lineage: Bacteria > Actinomycetota > Acidimicrobiia > Acidimicrobiales > Ilumatobacteraceae > JAENVT01. Next base: position 172 of record JANOCR010000188.1, read on the forward strand.
AGCAGCAAGGAAGTCAGAATCGGCATGTCGTCGGCCCGCGTGATCGTGCGCACCATCGAGATGCCGAGGTTGTCCCACGACGAGTTGATGTCGACCATTCGACTGCAGCTCGACGACTACGTACCGCTCCCAGCCGACGAGACCGTCTTCGACGTGAGAACAATGGATGGCATCGAGCCGACGGGGCAAACCCAGCAGCTCCTGCTCGCCGCGACGCACCAAGATGCCGTCACGCCGCTCGTCATGGCAGTACTCGGCGCCCACCTCAAGGTCGCCGCCGTCGACGTCATCCCAGCAGCCCTCGCGCTCGCGCTCACCCATGACGAACCCGGTCAGGACGATGCCCGCGTCGACATGTTGTTGTCGGTCGGCGCGGGAACCGTCATCGCCATCGCGGCGGCAGGCGGGGAGGCGCTGTTCTCGAGAACGCTGACCAGCGCCAGCGGACGCCGAACGACGGAACGCATCGCAGCCGCGCTGTCGATCGGCGAAGCCGAGGCCGAGATGCATAAGCGTCTCGGATCAGCGGATGATCCGACATCGACGTGGGCAATGATGGCTGCAGCGCCAAGCGTCGACGAGTTGGTCGACGAGGTGAAAGCATCGCTCGAGTTCTATGCCGAGCAGCCGTCGGCACGGCCCGTTCGGCGGTTGGTGCTGACCGGTGGTGGTTCATTGTTGCCGAGCCTTTCAACTTCGCTCAGTGAGCAGCTCGATCTGGAGGTTGTCGACGCCGATCCGTTCGGTGGTGTGCGAATGGGGCGGACCGGGTTTGAACCGTCTGACCTGCCGTACCTCGCCCCGTACATGGCCGCCGCACTCGGCATCGCCCTGGGGGCGACGCGACCGAAGGACCGGCGAATCGACCTGACGCCGGTCGCAAGACGAGCCGTCCGCGCGCTGAACCCGCGTCGAATTCTCATCCGCATCGGTGCAGTCGCGGTCGTTGGGGCCGCAGCGGCGCTGTATCTCAGCGGCCGTGGCGCTGTCGCCGGCGAGTCGGAACGATTGGCGACAGCCAACGCCGAGCTCGCCGTCCTTCAGGCCAGCATCGCCGAGCGAGATGCGGCGGGCGCGCCGTTGCCGACTCCGGGCGCGACGAGCTCCGCTGCCAGCCCCGCCGATGTTGCCGCCAGCGTGGCTGCGACCGACATCGATTGGATTGCAGTCGAAGTTGCCGTCAGGGAGGGCAGCACGCCCCTCGGTATCGCGATCTCCTCGTTCCAAGGTGTGTTCGAGCCGCCGATCGTGCCGGTGGAGATTCCGGTGGTTGACCCTGCCGCCCCCGCTGCTGAGACACCCGCGACTCCGGCCGTCATCGCGAACGAACCACCACCTCGCCTGGGAAAGCTGACGCTGACGGCGACGGCTCCCGGCCTGCTGGCAGTAGCCGACTGGCTGGACTCCATCTCGGGTGACACTCGATTCGCCGCGCCGTGGGCCTCGGGCATCACCATGATCGCCCGGCCGGACGGCACGAGCTCCGTGCAACTCACGATGGAGATGGTGCTGACTGTCGAGAACCTGGTCGACCGGACAACCGTGGAGGTCGCAGGATGAGCCGCAGCCGCAAGGACAACACCATGTTGGGTGCGATGGGTGTGCTCGTGGTGTTCGCCGCCTACAACTTCCTGATCAAGCCCCAGAATGCCGACCTGTCGGCGATTCGCGACGAACGGACGGCTGTCGAGCAGAGCGTTGCCGACGCCGATCTGGCGCTGAGGCGGCCACCGGATGTAGCCGATCTACCCGTGGGGATCGATGCCGGGGCATTGGCCGCGGCAATCCCCGCGGATCCGGCGATAGCCACACTGTTGCGCCAGCTTCAACAGATCGCCAGTGAGACAGGCACGCTGCAGGGCTCGATCTCGCCGACGGCTGTCGCCCCGAATCCGGCCGGGCCCGGTGGTTCGTTGCAGGTTGCCATCACCGCATCGGGCTCGCACGAGGCCGCGCTGGCGTACCTGCAGCGCCTGCGCGATCTCGAACGCCTGGTGGTCATCGAGCAGATCGCCATCAACGTCCAGCCGGACGCGACGGAGCAACTGCAGATCGCGGCGCGTGTGTTCACCCAGCAACCTCCGAGCGATTCGCTCGTTTCGCCGTGATGTTTTTTCCCGATGTGTGGAAACGAATGATCGACGTGCCCCGACGTGGCCGACACAGCAGATACAGGCAACATGACTACTGGAGAACATCAATGAACGAAATGCGGACTCATCGAGGGCACGAAGACAAAGGATTCACGCTCATCGAGCTGATGGTGGTCGTCCTGATCATCGCTATCTTGTTGGCGATTGCCATCCCAACCTTCCTCGGCGCACAGAACAAGGCAAAGGACCGCAGCGCGCAGTCCTCGGCCCGTAACGCGCTGACCAACGCCAAGACCATCTACGCAGACAGCGCCACGTACGCAACGGCAACCCCCGCTGCCCTGCTGGCCAGCGAGCCGTCCTTGACGTTCCAAGCCACAGTCTCGACCGGACCGAAAAACGTTTCCGTGGCTCTAGTACCGGCGCAGAACCTGTGGTTCGCTGCTGTGCTGTCGGACACCGCCACCTGCTTCTACATCGCTGACAACATCGGCGCCGCCACATCGACAGTGCCCGCGGGCACTTCGTACGGGAAAGGTACTGCGGCGAACTGCACCAATGCGATTGCTGCGGGCCTGACGTACACACCCACCACCGGTTGGTGAGATTTCGGATTGTCGAAAGGGTGAGTCAGCGTCGCGCTGGCTCACCCTTCTATCAGAGGGCGAGAACGGAGAACACCGATGGCCATGTCCATCAACTCACGACCGGACGCGCCCGCCCACCTCGGGCAGGCGAGGCGCCGGCGGTACGGGGCTGCATACAAGCTGGAGATCCTCGCCGAGTACGAGACGCTGGACCGTGAAGGCAAAGGTGAACTGTTGCGCCGCGAGGTGCTGTACACATCGCTGTTGTCGGAGTGGCGCAAGCAGCGCGATCGCGGCGCCATCGAGGCACTGGCCGGCAAGCCCGGCCGACCGCCACACGATCCCATGGAGCGCGAGAACGCTCGTCTTAAACATCGGGTCGAACGGCTCGAGGTCGACCTGGAGCGTGCACGTTCCGTGATCGAGGTGCAGGGAAAATGCTCGGCGCTGTTGGAGGAATTCGCCACCGACAGCGCCGCGATCAACGGCGACGCGACGAAATGATCGAGCGTGCAATCCATGAGCTCACCCCGCTCGTAGGTACCAGTGCGGCGTGCGCGGCAGTCGGCCGCACGCGCCAGACGCACTACCGCTGGCACCGCAAAGACGCCCACGGCTCCTAATCCGGCATCAATGCCCAGCGCGCGACAACGCGCGCTGGGCATTGGCGATGAAAGCCTTGGTGTGCGGATGCGCGTTGCGGCGCGGCCAGACCAAGACGACCGGCACAGTCGATGCGTCGACGATAGGGATGAAGCACACGTCGGGATGCGGATGCAGCGTCGCCGTCGACGCCGGCGTGACGCCGATGCCCTGCGACGTAGCGATGGCGATCAGCCAGTCATCGATGGTCGGTAGGTCCGCTCCGATCGTCGGCCGCGGCGGCTTCGGCCACAGATCGAGCGTGGTGGTGCCGGTGGTGGAACTGACGACCAATGTCTCGCCGACGAGGTCGGCGAGCGACACCTCGGCGAGACCGGCCAGCCGATGGCCGACCGGCACGACCGCCATCCGCTGTTCGTTGTCGACGACGATCGATCGCAGCGATGCGTCGGTGATCGGGCCACGCACCAAGGCCACGTCGACATGTCCTTCCACCAGTCCGGCGACCCGTTCGTTGTTGCGCTGCGGTCGCAACTGACGCTCGGGAAACGCCGCATTCCACGAGCGCATGATCGCCGCGGCGTGTGTGGCACTGCTCCAGTTGTGCCCGAAACGAAGGGGCTGCACCGCCGCGCTGATCGATGCCACCGCATCGTCGAGGCGCCGCACGGCATCGCGCGCCGTCGCGGCAAATACAGTGCCCGCCGGAGTCAGCACGAGGTGATGTGTGGACCGATCGACCAGTCGCACGGCGAGGCTGCGCTCGAGTTGGGCCAACGTGCGAGACAGTGCGGGTTGCGAAATGTGCAAGTTCTCTGCGGCCCTGGTGATGTTGCCAGCGTCCGCTATCGCCAGGAAGCACCGCAGGTGTCGGAGCTCGATGGTCATACGTCTGGAGCATAACCACGTCTCGATCGGCATTTCACACGGAAACGTTCGTCCGTCACGCTGCTGGCGTGAGCAGAATTCCATTGGTCGGCGCATCGATCGTGTCGGTGCAACTCGGCGCGGCCATCGCTTCGTCGCTGTTCGAGCGGATCGGAGCCCCCGGGACTGTGCTGTTGCGGCAGGGCCTCGCTGCGGTGATCCTGCTGATCGTCGCCCGACCACGTCTCGCCGGCCGGTCGCGTCGCGACTGGCACGTGGTGTGCGTGTTCGGCCTGGTGCTGGCGGTGATGAACGTCTGCTTCTACGCGGCAGTCGAACGCCTCCCCCTTGGCATCGCCGTGACCATCGAACTGTTCGGCCCGCTGGGCCTCGCCGCGTCGATGTCGCGCAGGGCGTGGGAGTTCGCCTACGTGTTGCTGGCTGCCGCGGGCGTGGCACTGCTGGGCGGAGCCACGCGACATCTCGACCGGGGCGGAGTTGCGTTTGCCCTTGCCGCCGCCGCAGGCTGGGCGAGTTACATCCTGTTGAGCCGACGGACGGGCCGCCAGTTCGAAGGCGTCGACGGGCTCGCCCTGGCGATGGTCGTTGCAACCCTTGCCGTGGCGCCGCTAGGGATCGCGACGGGTGGCGCACGACTCCTGGAGTCCCGCGCCCTGATGATCGGGCTGGCGGTGGCAATCCTGTCGGCGGCGATCCCGTTCACCCTCGAGATTCACGCGCTGCGCGCGGTCGGTCCCCGCACGTTCGGCGTGGTGATGAGCACGAGCCCAGCGGTCGCAGCCGGGATGGGATGGTTGGTGCTGCACGAGCCGCTCGGCATGCTGCAGGTGGTCGCTATTGCGTGCGTAGGTGCAGCCAGCGCCGGAACAGTTCTAGCCAACAGAACCTGAACTGGCGCTCGGCAGGTTCCGCGCCGTCTGCGTAAGCTCACAGAACGACAGTCGTTCAATGAGCTGACACAGACACATCTTTAATCAGACGCCTACGCCAGCCCTGCGCGAACGGTTGCTCGTTGTTCGACCACTACCTGCGTGTGGATGTGTTGAAACCCGAAGCGAACGATGTTGCGCGCCGACGGTCCGCTAGACAGCGCCGTCACCGCTGCAAGCTCGCACCCGGCCTCGGCGACGATCCGCAGGCGGTGGGCCACCAGCGCCGCCTGCACCCCGCGCTGGCGGAAGGCAGGGACGGTGGCGGCGCCGCCCAACCATGCAACACCGTCGACGACTTGCACCGAGCCGCATCCCACCGGCTGGCCATCCAAGCAAGCCAGGAACGTCTGGGAGTTCGCAAGGATGAAGCCGGCCCTGCCGATCTCGTCGTTGGCCACCAACGCCTGCCCGTGCTCGGCCTCGAAGCCCTTGTTGAAGACCCCGATCCATCGCTCCACATCAAGGTCGCCGACGCTTTCGATCGCAAATGGCGTCGGATCTGCCGCCACTGTCTTCGTAGGTCCCAGCGCGAACACCGACCGGAACCAGCGCGAGACGAATCCGCGCCGGGCAAACTCGGCGAGCGTCGATGGCGGCGCCCACGACGACAACTCGACCATTGGGGGCAACCCGCGCTCGATGAAGAAGTGTTCGATCTCGTCGACGTCGGCGGCCGACAGTTCGTCGAGGGTCACGCCGATCGCCCGGTTCACGTAACGACCGGGCCCCATGGCGATCAGCGCGCCGCCGTGAAAGTCGCGGCCCTCTGCACGGCTCTTCGGATCGAGAGTCCTGAGTGCGGCTACCAGATCCAGGCTCGCCCTGGCGGCAGTCGACTCCAACAGTCGTACCAGCTTCAGGTCGACGTCCACCCGCCGAGGCTACGTGGCAGTCCAACCGGCGAAGGCGTCGATCATCGCATAGACGTCGCCGAGCGGATACAGGATGGGACACGTACAACCGTGGCGGATGTAGTGCGACACACGTTCGCGAGCTTCGGCAGCAGTGCCCGAGGCGGTCAGCATCTGCACGATCTCGTCAGGCACCAGCTTCGAGGCAGCGACCACCTGCTCGTGGGTGGCTGGCCACGTCAACACCTCGCCAACACGATCGAGCAGGTCCTGCGGCACGCCCGATGCCTTCATGATGTGCGGCTGTTGACCGAGGTACTGCGTGACCATCAGCCGGGCCATGTCGAGCGCAGTCTGGCGATCCTCGTGCACCGAACAGACCACCAACTGCGGGCGATCGATGTCGGCCAACTTGCGTCCAGATCGATCGAGCCCGACCTGCAGTGCCTCGATGGCCCGCTGGTTGTACTCGGGCGACACCAGGTAGTTCAGCACCACGCCGTCGGCGATCTCGCCGGTGAGCTCCATCATCTTCATCCCGGTCGCGCCGATGTAGATCGGCACGTCCTTGGCGCGGCGTTCCTGGTACACGTAATCCAGTTCGACGCCGTCGAGGTGCACGTACCGGCCGTCGAACGACACGGTCTCGTTGTGCAGCAGCGCACGCACCGCGGTGACAACTTCGCGCATGACCCCCAACGGCCGGTCGCGTCGAATACCGACCTTGGCGGCCAGGGGATCCCACCACGCGCCGATGCCGAGGATCACCCGGCCGGGTGCGAGATCGTCGAGCGTCGAGAACGTCGATGCCAGTCGCGCCGGATTGCGAGTCCAGCAATCCACGACACCCGACCCGATCTTGATGGTCTCGGTGACCGAGGCAAATGCAGCCATCGGTACCACGGCGTCGCGCACCAGGCGGCTGTCGGCCTGCCACACGGCATCGAATCCCTTGGCCTCGGCGTACTTGGCGAACTCCATCCCCTCGCGGATCGGATGAGCGTCTTGCAGATAGATCGCAGCTGGTGTGGTCATCAGGAGCCCCTCACGTCGAATACTTCACAACTTGGCAAACAGTCGCGCAGCCTGTTCCGCAGCTTTGGCACGCACCTCGTCGAGATCGACACGGGTCGTCCTGCCGTCGCGCACGACTACCTCACCCGATCCGAGCGTCACGTTGACGGCGCGCATGCCCGGTGTGAACGCGATGTGCCAGGCACTGTCCGCGTGGTCGTAGTTGAACTCGACGCGATCTTCGCGACATTCCGGGAAGAAGCGGTAGCCCTCGTCGAGCCACGACCAAACCACTTCGGGCGTCGCCTCGACGTCGTGCTCGCGCAGGCGCGCATACGCGAGCCGCGCTTCTTCGAACATGTCGGCACCGATACCGTCGCTGCCCAACACGACCGGATTGGGGCGGGACGTCGGCGCCGCGTAGCCGACGCCATTGTTCATGTTCGATCGCGGGTTGTGGGCGATCGTGCCGCGGAGCGGGCGGTCGAGGTGCACGCAATGAACCAGCAGCCAGTCGTCGGTGGCTAACTCCTCGAGACGCGAGCCGGCATCGCGATCGGCAATCCCTTCGGCGACGTGTATGTGCACGCCCACGCCGAGATCGGCAGCCAACTCCGCCGCGCCGGCCAGGGTCTCGTCGCGGCAGGTGAATGCGGCGTGCACGCCGACCATCCCTCGGCCACCCTCACGTAGGTAGCGCTCGTTCTCGGCAAGGCCACGAGCGGCCTGTTCGGACCCATGTCGGTCTGTGATGCCGTACGCGCAGTTGACGCGCACCCCGACCTCCGCGCAAGCGTCGGCAATGATCGACAGGCTCCCATCGATGGCCGACGGACCCTCGTGATGGTCGATGATGCCGGTGGTGCCGCAGAGCACCGCCTCGGCCGCGCCCAGCATGGCCGACCAGCGAATCATCTCCTCGTCGAGGGCGACGTCGAGGCGCCACCAGACCTGTTCGAGGATGTCGATGAAGTTCGTGGGCTGCTTCGGCGGTGCGGGCATACCGCGCGCCAGCGCCGAGTACAGGTGGTGATGCCCGCACACCAGGCCCGGCGAGATCGCAGTCATTCCGCCGGCTCGACCACGCCGCGCTGACTGGTGATGCGCCCGTACAGCTCGGGGCGGCGATAGCGCTCGAAGTCGAACAGCGTGTCCTTGTAGCGCTTGCACCAGTCGAGGTCGCAACGGGCAATCACCAACTCGTCGCCGGCCGTGAGAGCCTGGGCGACGATCTGGCCGCTGGGCGCGACGATCACCGACTGCGCCAACGAGTCGACCCCCTCCTCGATGCCACCTTTGGCGACGCCGACCACCCAGGTGCCGTTCTGATATGCGCCACTCTGCATGACCAGTGCGTTGTGGAAGCCCTGCAGGATGTCTTGGCTCGGGTCCGGTGGATAGTGGATCGGCGTGTTGTAGCCGCACAGGATCATCTCCACGCCCTGCAGCCCCATCACCCGGTAGGTCTCCGGCCAGCGGCGGTCGTTGCAGATCATCATCCCCATCACGCCACCGAACGCCCGCCACACACCGAAGCCGTCGCGCGACGGCTCGAAGTAGTACCGCTCGGCGTGTTGGAACGGACGATCTGGTTCGTCGTCCTCGTGGCCTGGGATGTGGGTCTTGGTGTACGTGGCGACGATCGAGCCGTCGCGCTCCACAAGTGTCTGCACGTTCCACCGATGCCCGGCCTCGTCGAGCAGCGCGTAGCCGATGCAGAAGCCGATGCCCAGCCGGCGTGCCTCGTCGAACAGCGGCTGCGTCGCCGCGTTCGGCATCGAGCGTTCGTACCAGTGGTCGGCCTCGGCGATGTCGGCGACGAACCAGCGCGGGAAGAACGTGGTCAGTGCCAGCTCCGGATACACGACCAACTCGACGCCGTGATTCGACGCCTGTCGAAGCAACTCCAGCATTCGTGCGACGACCTGGTCGCGGGTGTGGTCGCGTTGCACCGGCCCCAGTTGCGCCGCGGCGACCGTAAGGATTCGTGACACCCGCGTAAACCTACCCGCCGGCCTGAGTCGAGCAGCGCCGCCCCAACGCGGCGAACTCTGCCGCTTCTTCCGGGGTCAACTCCTCCCGGTCGAAGAACCCCTGCAACTCGGCATCGGACTTGTCGTCGAAGAAGGCGGTGACGACGCACTCCGCTGTCGGCCGGTCGAGACCACCCTCCTCCAACTGCTCGACCAGCGAGTCGCGCGCCTCGTCACGCGGTTGCGAACTGCAACTGGCCGCTGCGACAACGAGCGCAACGACGAGGAAGTGTCGAAGAAGTCTCACCGTGCGAGACCGTGACCGATGACGTTGCGCGTCACCTGCGCGACCAGCGCGTCACTGCCGAGCCCGAAGACCCAATCGGTCGTGCCGATCGTGACGACCTCGCCGCCGCGTTCCCCGAACGGGCGACAGGTCAGCATGACGGCGTTGCCGTGACGGGCCCGCGCGAGCGAGTCGGGGTCGACCCCGCCGTACAGACGCGAGGCGATGAACTCCAAGTCGCCTTGATCGTCGAGCGCGGCGATCGACGCCGGATACTCGCCCATGGCCAGGTTCGAGGACGGGGTGAATGCCACAACCTCGACGGTGTCGGGCGTGCCATTGCCGCCGGCCGCAATCGGCAGTTGGTAGTCGTCGAACGCCAGGCGGCAACCGACGGTCTCGTAGCCGACGACCCCGTCATCGACGCCGAGTTGGTCGCCGTAGCGCAGCCCCGTTCCGGCGAACATCCAGTGATCGTTGCGATACACGGTGAAGGCGCCCGAACCGCGCGGCGTGGCTGCGCCGAACCGGCTGTACAACCCGTATGCCGACCCGGCGCCGAGGAGCGCTGTCTCCGGCAGCCCAACGAGCGGGTCGGCCCACATGCCCGTCATCGTGGCCTGCGCCGCGGTGCCGACCACCGAGTCGACCTCGTGGGCCCGATACTTGTAGCAGAGCATCGCCCGGGCATCGTCCTCCAGGCGCACCTGCCAGAACATCGTGTTGCCCGACATGGTGGCGTAGTTGCCGCCGCCTCGCACATGTTCCTCGATCGCGGCGCGTTGCCCTGCAGACCAATACTCGTCGTGACCGACACCCAGCACGAGGTCGTATCCATCGACAACCCCGGGGTTGCTCTCGAGATCGCTGGAGACCGCGTAGTCGAACTCGATCCCGTCGGCCTCGGCCCATTCGACGAAGCGCCGTTCGTACGTGAACCATCCCGCCGAGCCCATGAAGCCCGGATAGCCGTTGGCGAACCGGTACTGCTGGTAGATCAACCCGTCCACATCGGGTTCCTCGCCGCGGTACCTGGGCCGCGACTTGCGATCGTCGCGTTCGGTCGACGGCCGCATCAACATTCCCCGCCCGAACGGTCTGGCGAACGACACCCGCGAACCGCCGGTGTACAGGCTGCGCCCACCCCAACTGTTGTAGGCGTTGTAGGTGTTGGTAGCCAGGACCAACAACGCGCGAGCGCGCTGCTCGCCTGCGCGAACCACGAATCCGGCGTAGCCAACGGCGCGATCTGCGGGTGCATCGCGCGCCGTGAGCGTGACCAGATAGAACCCGCTGCGCCATTGCTCGCCGATCGCCACGGTGACCGCCACCGGCCATTCACATCCGTTGGAATCGGCATCGGCCGGTGTGTCGTGTTCGTGGCCGGCGAGGTCGCTGGCGCTCCACACCGACTCGTGCACCGCACCCCAACGGTGGATCTCGATGTCGTAGCGATCGGCACGACACCAGACGTGCAATGCAATCGTGTCTCCCGGCGCGGCGCTGAGTTGGCTGCCGTACGCCTCAACCGCGTCGTAGTGGGTGATCTCGTCGGTCATTGCCAATCACGGTAGCCGTGACAGAATCGCCGGGTGCCGTTGCATCCGCAGGCGGAATCGCTGTTGGCCCTCATGGCCGCGCTCGGCGAGCCACCGCTCGAAGCCTGCACACCGGCACAGGCACGCGACCTCCGCGCCAAGCGTCAGCGGCCGTCGACGGAGCCGATCCACGAGTCGCGCGACCTCGATGCCGACGGCGTCGCCGCTCGGCTGTACCGGCCGAACGATCGCCAGGGCCTCGGCCTGCTGGTGTTCCTACACGGCGGCGGCTGGGTCATCGGCAACCTCGAGAGCCACGACAACCTCTGCCGCATCCTGGCCAACAGCAGCGGTCACGCAGTGTTGAGTGTCGACTACCGGCTTGCACCCGAGCACCCATTTCCGGCCGCGTTGGACGACGCCGTCGCCGCCACGCGCTGGGCGCACACCAACGCCACGTCGCTCGGATGCACACCGGATCGCCTAGCGGTCGGGGGCGACTCTGCCGGAGCCACCCTGGCCATCGTCGTCGGCCATCTCGCCCCTGCTCCACTGCGGTATCAGATGCTGGTCTACCCGGCCACCGACCTGACGTGCAGCTTCCCGAGTTTCACCGAAAATGCCGACGGGCCGAACCTGACCGCAGCCGGCATGAGGTGGTTCGTCGATCACTACCTCGGTGGGACCTCGACGAGCCTGACCGATCCGCGGGTGTCACCGCACTTCGCCGACGATGACGTTGTTGCGGCGTCGCCGCCATCGATGGTGATCACCGCCCAGTACGACCCGCTGCGCGACGAGGGCGACGCCTACGCGGCCCGCCTGGCCTCGCTCGGCGTGCCGACCAGCCATGTGCGGTTCAGCGGCATGTACCACGGCTTCTTCTCACAGGTCGACTTCCTCGACGATGCAGTTGCTGCCAGCCAGATGGCGGGCGCTGCGCTCGGTCGCGTCCTCAGTCGCTAGGACGCGCTATTGCGACAGCTCGGGAGAACACGGTGTCGAGCATCGGCTCGGTGAGCCGACCGGTGAATGTGTTCTGTTGACTCGGGTGAAACGAGGTCAACAGGTGCAGGCCGTTGGGCGCGACGACCTCCACACCATGGCCGAACTTCGGGCGAGGCCGCACAGCGAATTCGGCGCATGCAGCCTCGTAGGCGAAGCCGCCGAGGCAAACCACGACGCGCAGGTCGCCCAACAACGCCAATTCGCGCGCCAGGAACTGATGACAGTTCGAACGCTCGTCGGGCATCGGCTTGTTGTCGGGCGGTGCGCACTTGACGACGGCAGTGACCCATGCACCGGTCAGCATCAACCCGTCGTCGATCGACACCGATGTCGGTTGGTTGGCCAAGCCGGCGCGGTGCATTGCCCGGTAGAGCCAGTCGCCGGAACGATCACCCGTGAACACTCGGCCCGTGCGATTGGCGCCATGCGCTGCTGGCGCCAGGCCGAGCACCAGCACGGTGGCGCGTGGGTCACCGAAACCGGGGACGCCGCGACCCCAATACTCCTCGTCTCGGAACGACGCCCGCCGTTCGGCCGCAACCAACTCACGCCAACCCACCAATCGCGGGCAGCAACGGCACGAGCTGATGTCGGCGGCGAGGTGAGGGAGCGAATCCACGGTTTGCACACTAAGTTGCAACATCGAGATGGCGAGACCAAAGCACGCACCCCCATCATCGACGTTGTTCTTGTTGGTACGGCACGGTTTGACCCCGACAACCGGCAAGATCCTGCCAGGCCGCGCCGCCGGCCTGCACCTGGCTGAGGCCGGCCAGGCCCAGGCACAGACCGCCGCCGACCGCATCGCCGTGCTCGGCCGCGTCGACGCGGTCTACTCGTCGCCACTCGAGCGAGCTCGCGAAACCGCAGCACCCATCGCCAAAGCGCACGGGCTGAAGGCCCACCTCGACAAGGGTTTGGTGGAGTGCGACTTCGGCCAGTGGACGGGTCAGGAACTGAAGAAACTGATGAAGCTGCCCGAGTGGGGCACCGTGCTGCGCGCTCCGTCGACCTTCCGTTTCCCAGGGGGCGAGAGCTTCACCGAGATGCAGACCCGCATGGTCACCGCAATCGACCGGTTGCGCGCCGCGCACGACGGCGGCGTCGTGGTGTGCGTTTCACACGCCGACACGATCAAGGCCGCCGTAGCGCACGCCATGGGTACACACATCGATCTGTTCCAGCGCATCGTTATCAGTCCATGCTCGATCACGGCGATCGCCTACTCGGCAGGCGGGCCGGTGGTGCTCACCGTCAACTCCACCGGTGGATCGCTGGCCGAGCTGAGGCCATCGTGAGGCTTTGATGGGCGTCTTCTACGAGTTCGACGAGGTCGACGCGTTCACCGTCGGTGCGATCGGCCAGCCCGGCCAACGCACGTTCCTGTTGCAGGCACGCCGCGGCACAACCCGAGTCACGGTTAAGTGCGAGAAGCAACAGGCAGCGGCGATCGCCGACTACCTCCGCAAGGTGATGAGCGACCTTCCGTCGCCCGCCGAGCAACCCCTGCCGGCGGCGATGGAGTTGGCAGAGCCCGTCGAGCCTGCCTTCGTGCTAGGACCGATCGGTCTCGGCTACGACCGCGACAACGATCGGGTGCTGGTGCAACTCGAGGAAGTCGTGCCCGTCGACGAGGAAGGCGAGCCCGATCCCGAGGCGGTCGAGGATCGCGGCCACCTGCGCGTGTTCCTGACACGCGGGCAAGCCGCCGCGCTGTGCAGTCATACCGATTCGATCGTCGCTGCAGGTCGACCTCCGTGCCAGTGGTGCGGCAACCCGATCGATCCGGATGGTCATGCATGCCCGCGGATGAACTGACCGGTCGCGCCCGCCAGCTGCATGTGTTGACGTGTGGCGAGATCGACGTGGAGGGACGCATGCCATGGAGCAGCAACGCAACATTCCTCGTCAACATCCGGTGCGGCGACGACAGGGCCAAGGCGATCTACAAGCCCCTGCGTGGCGAGCGACCGCTGTGGGATTTCGAGCCGGGACTCCATCGCCGAGAAGTGGCCGCGTACCACCTCAGCGAGGTGCTGAGGCTCGATCTCGTCCCACCGACAGTGCTGCGCGACGGGCCGTACGGTGAGGGCTCGGTGCAGTGGTTCGTCGACGTCGATCATCGTCAGCACTACTTCACGATCCATGAGGAACGGCCGGAGTTGCACGACACCCTGCGCGCCGTTGCACTGTTCGATCTCCTGGCCAACAACACCGATCGCAAGAGTGGGCACGTGCTGATCGACGGCGACGATCACATCTGGGGAATCGATCACGGCCTGTGCTTCGCCGCCGATTTCAAGTTGCGGACCGTCGTGTGGGAGTTCGGTGGTCAGCCGATCGACCCGATGTTGATCGACTCCATCCAGCCGGTCGTGAAGCAGGTTCCACTCGAGATCGCCACGCTGCTCGACGACGACGAGGTCGCCGCGTTGCAGGAAAGGGCCCAGTGGGTAGCAACGAATCCGGTCTTCCCGATCGATCAGTCCGGCCGTCGCTATCCATGGCCGATCGTCTGACCGATCTCGACGACCTCATCCACCGCGCCGATCTCGACGGTCTGGTGCGGCTGATCGACGACCTGTGCGCCGGGGCCGAGTGGCAGACCCTGCTCGAGCTGCGCAACCGAAGCCGCGCCGCGGTCGCCACCGGCCGGCAGTTGTGGCCGGCTGCAACACTTGCCGAGTATCGACTGGCGCTGTGGGCGTCCGCCGAATGGGCCACGACAGTGCTCGACGAGGACAGCGGCAGGTTCACGATCGGACCGTTGACGGAGGTGGTGGCGCAAGAACACCGCTTCGAAGACCTGCGCGCGGCGTTGCCCGATGGCCCCAGGCTGGGGTTCATCGCCCACGAATGTGCTCTGCGCGGCCAGCAGATCCCCGCGGATCTCGCCAACCCGTTGGAGATCCCATTCGAGCTGCAGCCGTGGGAGCCGCAGTACTGCCTAGCCGAGTACAACGACGAGGGGATCGCCGCGCCGGCACCGCCCTTGCCCGCTGGCTCCGAGTTCGTGACGATGCCGAGTGAGGACGACGACGTCGTCGAGGACCCGGCGGTGACCCTGGCTGTCCGCCAACTGGTCGAGCCGTGGACCGCATCGTCGAACGGCCACGCCGAGATCGTTGCGGTCGAGGGCACCGCAGCGGCGGCGGTGGCGGCGCTCGGCGTCACATCGGGGCGGCTGGCACGGATCGCTCCGTCGCAGGCATTGGCCTGGCTGGCTTGGGCCGGCGCTAGCGGAGGTGCGCACGGGCGACGCCGCGGCGCGGCGATCGGTCGTTTCGGTGCGTGGTGGACCATCGCTGCGTTGGCCGACCTCGGCGAGCACTGGCCGGTCGATCCCGGCGAGATCGGCGAAGCACTGGCGGCGCTGGAGTGGTCGTGGTGGGACGCCGGCGAACCCCACCTCGGCTGGGAGTTGCAACTGGCAGTCGCCGATCCCGCCGAGGGCTACGCATGGGCGATCAGCGCCCACGACGCCACCTGACGCGGACGTCAGCACCCCGCGGAGTCGGTGAGTGCCGGCTTGGTGCCAGCGCCCGTCAAGCGCGCAGGTGGTCTTCAACAAGTCTGCTGAGCGACCAAACGCGCTGTCACACGCTGACCGTCTCAGCGACGGTGGTGTCGCGACCACCTTCGCAAGTTCGGTCGCCCGAGGGGCCCGGCGGCTCCGATTGGGAGTGGCCAGAAGCACGACGATCGAACAAAGTGCACCCAGCGCCCGCCCGGAATGCTCGGATGGGCTGACGGGGGGACCGGCTGCCCAACATCGGACATCGGACTTTGGCCCTGCTGCCAAATTGCCGGGCCGCTGCCCACCCGGGGTGTGCGGAAGAACTGCGATGGGAGATGCAGATATCAGACGCGGGTCTGCAGGGCTTCGATCAGTTTGGGCAGCACCTTGTGCACGTCGCCGACGATACCGAGGTCGGCGATCCCGAAGATCGGCGCCTCTTTGTCCTTGTTGATCGCGATGATGTTCTTGGCGCCCTTCATCCCGACCATGTGTTGCGTTGCACCGGAGATGCCGCAGGCCAGGTACACGCCCGGCTTGACGACCTTGCCGGTCTGGCCGACCTGGTAGCTGTACGGCACCCAGCCGGCATCGACGATGGCACGCGATGCGCCAGCGGCACCTTTCAACAACTTGGCCAACTGCTCGATCATCTCGTACTTCGAGGCCTCGCCGAGCCCGCGACCGCCCGACACGACGATGTTGGCCTCGTCGAGTTTGGGGCCGGTCGACTCCTCGACATGCACTGCGACCACAGCTGCGGCACCAACAGCGCCGAGCTCGGGCACCGGTGCGGCCACGATTTCGGCGGCGCCACCGCCCGCCGCTTCCGCCGCAAAGCTCTTCGGTCGGAATGCGGCGAGGTGCGGGCCCGCGCTGGTGAACGTCGTAGTGACCAGCACATTGCCGCCGAACACCGGTGTGGTGACGGCGACCGAATCACCGTCTGTGGAGATGTCGATGTTGTTGGTCAGCACCGTGCGGTCGAGCTGGACCGACAGGCGCGCCATGACGTCGCGTCCCTCGTAGGTCTGCGGAAACATGATCAGGTCGGGAGCATCACCGCCGTCGATAACGGCCTTCATGGCTGCTGAGACGGCGACGCCGGGGAGCTTCCCACCCAGGTCTCCGGTCGCGTACGCCTTGGCGGCTCCGAACTCACCCAGCGACGCTGCGATCGCCGACGCGTCGCCGCCCACGAATGCGGTGACGGAGCCCAGCGACCTGGCCTTGGTCAACAGTTCGAGTGTGGCCGTGGTAGCCGTTCCATTTGCTTCCTGTGCGAATACCCAGATGTTCATGGTGCTCCTCAGATGACCTTCAGGTTCTCGAGGAACGCCACGATCTTGGCGTATCCCTCCCCGTCGTCCTCGACGATCTCGCCGGCCTTGCGGGCTTCGGCCTGGGTGACGTTGGAGATCGTCTGGCCGGCGGCATCCCACCCCACGGGTGTGACGCCCAGGTCTGCCGCTGTCACGGTCTCGACCGGCTTCGACTTCGCAGCCATGATGCCCTTGAAGCTCGGGTAGCGCGGCTCCACGACGCCGGCGGTCACGCTGATGACGGCCGGCAAGGGGCAGGTCACCTCGTCGTAGCCGTCTTCGGTCTGCCTGTTGACCTTCAACGATCCACCCTCGACCACGACGTGCTTTGCGAACGTGACCGACGGCAGGCCGAGCACCTCGGCCATCTGCTCGGGCACGGTGCCGGTATAGCCATCGCTCGACTCCGTACCGGCAATGATCAGGTCAGCGCCTCCGAGGCGGCCGACCGCGGCGGCCAATACCTTGGCCGTCGTCAACGCGTCGGTGCCCAGCAGGCTGGGGTCGCTGACCAGGATTCCCTTTGCAGCGCCCATGGCCAACGCTGTCCGCAGGCCACTGACCTCGTTGTTGGGAGCCATCGAGACCAGGCTGACCTCGCCCTCGCCAGCAGCGGCGACCAGTTGCAGCGCCATCTCGACGCCATAGCTGTCGGACTCGTCGAGAATCAGCTTGCCTTCGCGTTTCAGGGTGTTGGTCGAACTGTTGAGCTCGCCCGGCATCGCCGGGTCGGGGATCTGCTTCACGCAGACGATCACGTTCATGGGGAACCATTGTTACCGCGTAGCAGGCCCGAAGCCCAACTGCCGGCGGTCCGGTATCGTCACGGTCTTGCGCATCCTGATGGTTGTCAACGCATTCGCCTCGTCGGTGACGGCCCGCAACACGGTGGTCGTGCATCGAGCGTTGGCGCACGGCAACGAGGTCGAAATCGTCGAGACCAATCGCCGTGGCCATGCCATTCGTTTCGCTCAGGATGCGGCACGGCGAGGTGTCGACGTCGTCATCGGGTTCGGCGGCGACGGCACCCTGAACGAGGTCGCCACGGGCGTTGCCGGCACCGACACGGCGCTGGCCATCCTTCCCGGCGGTAGCACCAACGTCTTCGCTCGCACGCTCGGCATGCCCAACGATCCCGTCGCTGCCGTCCATCTGTTGGCCAACGGAATCGCGGCCGGCGACATTCGCCCCATCGGGCTGGGCCACGTCAACGGTCGATACTTCTGCTTCCACACCGGCATCGGCTACGACGCGGCAGTCGTGCGCGAGGTCGAGCGTCGCGCCTCGATGAAGCGATGGCTCGGCCATCCGCTGTTCATCTACGCGTCGGTGCGAACGTGGATGAGCAGGTACGACCGATCCGAGCCGCACTTCCAGGTTCGAACGTCCGCGGCGGCGACACCGGTCGACGGGTACTTCACGATCGTGCTCAACACCAACCCGTACACGTATCTCGGGAATCGCCCACTCGATCTCAGTCCGGCCGCCACGTTGGATCGTGGTTTGGTCGCCATCACGTTCAAGACCTTGAAGGTCGGTGCCATCCTGCACGCCCTCGGGGGCGCGCTGCGCGGCGGCGGCATGAAGCCTTCCGAGACGGTCGACGTGCAGACCGATCTGTCGTGCCTCAGTGTCACCTCGGCGCGCCCGTTCCCGTTTCAACTCGATGGTGACTACCTGGGCGAGACACTGGAACTGCGCTTCGAGCACCGCCCGAACGCAGTCAAGCTTGTCTATCCGTCGCCGAGTCCCAGGGTCCTGAGCGGCGGGGTCTGAGCCGCGGCGATCACGCCGATCGCCACATCGGGGACGTTGGTGCAGATCCCATCGATCCCCCACTCGATCAATTCCGCCATCCGCCGCGGATCGTCGCACGTCCATGTGTTGACCGCGATCCCGGCGCCGTGACACACATCGATGTGCGAGCGATTCAGCGCGCCGACCCACGGGTGCAGCGCTGAGTGGCCGCGACCGACCATCGTGGCGACCACATCATCGGGAACGTGCCCCACCAACCAGGCTGTGCGGATGGTGGGGACCAGTGCCCTGCAGCGATCGACGGTCTCGAGACGAAACGCCGAGATCAGCCAACGTTCGTCCTGGCCGCGCCGCACCAACGCACCCGTCGTGTCGTCGGCGATCGAATCCGTGGGATCGAAGTCGGGTTCGTCAGGATCGTTCTTTATCTCGATGTTGACCCACATCCCATTGCACGCGTCGAGCGCGGCGTCGAGGTGCGGCACATGCGCGGGCAGGTCGGATGCGCGCATGTCGCCGATTACGCGCCTATCGGCCAGGCGAGCGTCGTGGTGCACGACCAGCAAACCGTCGAGCGTGCGCCGCACGTCGAGCTCAACACCGTCGCTGCCGATGGCTGCTGCCAGGCGAAACGCCTCGATCGTGTTCTCGCGGGCGGCTGCCGAAGCTCCGCGATGGGCGAGTACCTCTACCATAGATACCCCCCATCTCTAGGAACTATGCCGCGGAACATGCCGTTACCCCTTGTCAACGGGGGAATTGTTTCCTAGGTTTGACATCACTGTGCACACCGATGTCGAGAACCCGTCCCTCGGTGCCGGGTTTGCACGTGAAAATTCTCACAATTCTCCGCCCCCCAGGAGTCGATCGTGACCATTCTTGCGTCCAGCCTGACACTTGCCAATGCCGACTACAGTTGGCGAACCGACGCCATATGCCGCGACACCGACCCGGAGTTGTTCTTTCCGGTCGGCACCACGGGCTATGCGCTCCTGCAGATCGCCCGCGCCAAAGAGGTGTGCGGGCAATGTCCCGTCAACCGCGACTGCCTCGACTACGCCCTCGAGACCAATCAGGACTCGGGTATCTGGGGTGGTACGTCGGAGGAAGAGCGACGTGTCCTGCGTCGCCAGTACGTGGCTCGTCAAAAAGCTGCGGGCTGACCTGAGCTAAATCGGCCGAGAATCAGATCGGAACGGTTCAGATCGGAACGGTGAGGTCGACAACGGTGCCCGCCCCCTTCGGCTGATCGCCGAGACCGGCGGACGCAAAGTCTTCGGGCATGCCCGCGCGCATCGTGATGCTGCCGGCTAGTTCGGTGGTCACCAAGGTACGAACGATCGACAGGCCGAGACCGGTGGCCTTGTTCAACTCGAAGTGCGAATCGAGGCCACGACCGTCGTTGATCACCCGAATGTTGAGTTGATCACCGGTGGGGTGCAGTTGCACCACCACATCACCTCCGGTGCTGCCCTCAGGGAAGCCGTGGTCGACTGCGTTCTGAAGTAACTCGGTCAGCACCACCGACAACGGCGTGGCGATGGTCGACGGCAGCCTGCCCCCATCGCCCTGCACTGTGAATCGAACCGGGCGATCTGGGGATTGCAGACCCTCCTCGGCAAGGCGCAGCAACGGACGAACGATCTCGAGGAAGGCAACGTCGTCGCCGGGTTCACGCGACAGCGTCTCGTGCACGAGCGCGATAGTGCGGATCCGGCGTACGGACTCGGCCACCGCGGCCTTTGCTTCGGGCGATTCGAGACGGCGACCTTGCAACCGCAACAGCGACGAGATCGTCTGCAGGTTGTTCTTGACGCGGTGGTGAATCTCGCGGATGGTCGCATCTTTCGACAGCAGCAACTTGTCGCGCTTGCGCACTTCGGTGACGTCGCGCAGCAACAACACGCCGCCCGTGACTTCGCCTCCGGCGAGGATGGGCATGCAGCGAGTCAGAAGCGTGACGCTGGGCGTCTGCTCGAACTCTTCGATCACGGGCATGCGATCCTCGTAGGCCAGGCGAACCGGGCTGTCGTTGAAGCCCAGTTCGGCCAGGCGCATGCCGACAGCGTTGGCGCTGATGCCGACCCGGTGCAGCGCCGACACGGCGTTGGGCGACGCGTAGCGCACGCGAGCCTCGTCGTCGAGCACCATCACGCCGTCGCCGACGCGGGGCGCGGCGCTGGAGTCGCCAACGAGACCGTGGAAAGGAAACGAACCCTCGGCGATCATCGCCGCAAATCGCTGGAAGATCCCGAGGTACGTGCGCTCGAGCTCGCCGGGTTGGCGGCCAGTGCGATTCGACCACTCGCGCGACAGCACGGCGATCGGCTTGGAGTCATGACGGACCGGGATGGCCAACATGCGCGCCGGTTCCGGCAGCGAGTCGACGGCGATCTCGCCTTCGCAGATCTCACCGGTCTCGAACGCCGATGTCAGCAATGGACGCTCGTTGTCGGCAGGCACCCCGACGTAGTCGGAGAGATAGATCGTCTGGCCCGTGGCCGGCCGCACCTGGGCAACGATCAGCCACTCGGAATCGGTGGACGGTACGTACAGCAACAGGTCGGCGAAGCACAGATCGGCGAGCAGGCCCCACTCGCTGACCAGTTGTTTGAGATGGTTGATCTCGTCGCGCGTCAGCGACGTGTGTTGACGGCAGAGTTCGCCCAACGTGGCCATGCAACCGTTCTAGCACTCAGCGGTCGCGTGCCGCGGCGAACGCGCCGCGACACGAGCCGTCAGCCGTCAGCCGCCGAAACCGATCTTGCGGTCGCCTTCCGGTGTACCGATCTCGACATAGGCGATCTTCGCCGAGCACACACCGACATCGCGGTTGCGCCGGTCGGTCAGCCACAGCACGTCGACCGCTCCGGAGAGCGCCGCTTCGACCTTGATCTTCAGTGCCTCTCGATCGAGATCGTCGGCCAGTTCGAGGGTCAGTTCGCGGGGAGCTTGGGTCACGCCGATGCGTACGTCCACGTCGGTCCTTTCGATGAGGGTCGCGACCATCGTAGAGACAGAACAGCGGAGATGGCACGCTGGTCGTGTCCTGATTCGTGGGAACCGTGTCATTGACGCCACGTCGCCGTCCGGCGATGATCGGACCATGACCCGCCGATCCGTCGTGATCGTCTCCTACGACGGCCTGCAGCCGCTCGACGCTGTCGGCCCTCACGAGGTGTTCGCCGGGGCGACGGCCGTGCTTGCTTCCCGGAAACGACCAGCCGCCGGTTACGACCTCTCGATCGTTTCGACGCGGGGCACACCGATCACAACCGAGAGCGGTCTTCAGATCGTCACCGCGCCGCTGCCATCCGGTCGATTGAAGATCGACACTCTGCTGATCCCCGGTGGCGAGGGCTCGCAGACGGCACGGTTCGACGAGCCGCTTGTCAGTTGGATTCGCAGTGCGGCGCGGAGCAGTCGCCGCATCGCCACCGTCTGCAGTGGAGCATTCATCGCCGCAGAAGCCGGGCTGCTCGACGGTCGAACAGTGACCACCCACTGGGCGAGGGCGCAGGACTTGGCCGACGAGTATCCGCGCGTGACCGTTGACGCCGACCCGATCTATCTCCACGACGGAAGCGTGTGGACCTCGGCAGGGGTGACAGCCGGCATCGATCTTGCACTGGCGATGGTCGAAGACGACCACGGCAACGATGTCGCCCAAACCGTGGCGCGGTGGATGGTGATGTTCTTGCATCGACCCGGCGGACAGACACAGTTCGCCGCATCCGTGTGGGTACCGCGCGCGAACCGATCGACGGTTCGCGCGGTGCAGGATTTCATCGACACACATCCCGCCGCGGACCATCGTCTCGATCTCCTCGCCGGGCGAGCAGCGATGAGCAGCCGCCACTTCAGCCGCGTGTTCACCGAGCAGATCGGCGAGACACCGGCCCGCTATGTCGAGCGGGTACGCGTCGAGGCTGCACGCGCCGAGTTGGAGTCCACCACATCGTCGCTCGACCTCATCGCCACCAACTGCGGGCTCGGCACGGCCGAGTCGTTGCGACGCGCGTTCCAACGACGCGTCGGCGTACCACCCGACGCATACCGCCGCCGATTTCGATCCCACCCCAGTCCCAATGCGCGACCCCTCGTCGCCGTGTCCTAGAAGGGCCGTTCCCATGCATGTCGCCATTCCACTGTTCCCACAATTCACGGCGCTCGACGCCATCGGACCGTACGAGGTGCTGCAACGCGTTCCGTCGATCGACGTGACGTTCGTCGGGCATCACCGCGGCGAGGTGCGCAGCGACAACGGGATGCTCGGCATCACCATCGACGCAACCTTCGAAGACATCCCGAACCCCGACATCGTGGTGTTCCCGGGCGGAGTCGGCTCGCGACCGTTGGTGCACGACGAGCAGGTGCTCGCTTGGGTTCGGTCCGCACATGAATCGACCATGTACACCACCTCGGTGTGCACCGGTTCGCTGGTGCTCGGCGGCGCCGGGCTGTTGAACGGCCTGACCGCGACAACACACTGGGCGTGCTACGCCGAGCTGGAAGCGACGGGTGCAATCGCAACCGAGAAGCGCGTGGTCGAGCACCTCGACCATCGCATCATCACCGCTGCCGGAGTGTCGAGTGGCATCGACATGGCGCTGCGGCTAGTCGAACTCTTGGTCGATCGAATCGCCGCGCAGGCTGCGCAGTTGATGATCGAGTACGACCCACAGCCGCCCTTCGACTGTGGTGCCTTGGCCAGATGCGACGACGAGATCGTCACTCGGGTGATCGAATACGCCCAGCTGCGCAACTAGTGGCTGCTCGTCAGAAGGTGGTGGCGCAGAACGTGTCGCCCTGAGGCAGCGATGCCTCGGTGCTGACATCGGTGTCGCCGCACAACGCACCCAACATGCCCTTGACCATTCCGCGGTCGACGGCACAGATAACGGGATGCTCGATGGCCACGTCGCCGAAGGGGCAGTGGTTGTTGACGATGCGCAGTTGATTGTTGCGCTGGTCGGCATGGGCGGCGAACCCGTGGGCGGTCAACGCGTCGGCGACAGCCTGCATGGCGGACCGCAGGCTGCGCTGCCCCACCGCGACATCGGGACCCGACATACCCGCGGCCATGGCCTGCCCGTATTCCTGACCAACCTGTTCGGCCATCGCCTCAGCCTGATCCTGGGGCAGGAGCGCCAACGCCTTGCCGAGCAGTGACAGCACGAGATCGTCGCTGCGCACCGGTACGTCGATCGACACGTTGGCCACCGAGCGATAGCGCTTCGACGGCCGGCCGGCGCCGGCGCCCTCGGCACGTTCCACAGCAACTTCGAGGTAGCCACCTGCGGCGAGGCGGTCGAGATGGTGACGGGCGACATTGGGATGCAAGCCGAACTGCTCGGCGACCTGCGACGCAGTGACACCATCGTCGTGTTCGCGCGCATACAGATAGATACCGCGACGTGTCGGATCACCGAATGCGTTCGTGATGGCGGACACCGTCGCGGTGAAAGCACCAGATGCCATCACTGCGCTGGGCGGGTTCGATGCCACGCCGGTATTCTACCTATCTGCGTAGTGGTAATCCGCTGCGCCCCGCTTCCCGACCATTCGTCGAAAGGGTGACCATGCCGGCAACCACGAACGAGCAGATCATCGAGGCCCTCCGCCCCGTGGAGGACCCCGAGTTGCGACGTTCGATTGTCGACCTCGGCATGGTCCGCCGCGCCGAGTTGGGCGAGCACGGCATCGTCGACGTTCAGATCGCTCTCACCGTCGCCGGCTGCCCGTTGCGCAACGAGATCACCAGCCGGGTCACCGCTGCGGTGGCCCCGCTTCCCGGCGTCAGCAAGGTCACCATCGACTTCACGGTGATGACCGATCAGGAGCGCGAGGCCGTGCGAGTGATGGTTCACGGCAACCCGGGCGACACCGCCGGCCAGGGCCAGGCACACGGTCACGCCGAGGGTCGCACGGTGCCGTTCGCCGCGCCCGGCTCGAAGACGCGTCCGTTGTTGATCTCGTCCGGTAAGGGCGGCGTCGGCAAGTCCAGCGTCACGGTCAACTTGGCCGTTGCACTCGCCGAACAGGGTTACTCGGTCGGGATCGTCGACGCCGACATCTACGGCTTCTCGATCCCCCGCATGCTCGGCGCCGACCGCGATCCCGTGGTGATCGACGGCATGCTCGTTCCGCCCGAGAGCCATGGCGTTCGCTGCATATCGATCGGCTACTTCGTGCCGGAAGGCCAGGCGGTGATCTGGCGAGGCCCCATGTTGCACAAGGCCCTTGAGCAGTTCCTGACCGATGTGTTCTGGGACGAGCCCGATTTCTTGCTGGTCGACATGCCGCCGGGCACCGGCGACATCGCCCTCAGCCTCAGCCAGTACCTGCCGCGCGCCGAGGTCTACGTCGTCACCACGCCGCAGCCCGCCGCCCAGAAGGTCGCTGCGCTGTCGGCCGCGATGGCTGCCAAGGTCAACCTGTCGGTGAAGGGTGTGATCGAGAACATGAGTTGGTTCACCGGCGACGACGGTAAGCAGTACGAGATCTTCGGCAATGGCGGCGGCCAGGAACTCGCCGATTCACTCGGTGTTCCACTGCTGGGCAAGCTTCCACTAGTGCCCGAACTTCGCGAGGGTGGCGACGACGGCATCCCCATCACCATCGCCGACCCCGGCAGCGAATCCGCCAAGTTGTTCCACGAGATCGCCCGTCACATCGCGGTCGACCTGAAGTCCAAGAAGGTCTACAGCGCCGCCCGCAAGATCAGCTGACCCCACCGGGTCGGGCGCGCCATCACGCCACCCACGGCACACGCCGCGCCCAATGACCCGTACGGGCGCGCCATCACGCCACCCACGGCACGCGCCGCGCCCAATGACGGGGTCGCCGTGGTTGCTGCCCACAGCCGTTTCCGCTCGTGACCTTCGACTAGTTCGAGGTGACACTTTTGGCAATGAGAACCGCGACGTCGTCAAGTTGGTTGGTATCACCAACGAGCGCGTTGACCACGAGATCCACCAATTTCTCTGGATCGTCGACCGGATGAACCGACGACAAGAGCCCGATCATCACGGAGATGCCCTCGTCGAACGTTCGGTTGCGTCGCTCTACGAGACCGTCGGTGTACATGACGAGTTGCGTGCCGATCGGGAAGGGCACGATGACCTCGGTACTGCCAGACGGTGAGACGCCGAGCCACGGCCCGTTTGCCGCGTCGAGCAACGTCACGGATCCAGCCGCGTCGATGAGCAATGGCGGCGGATGCCCGGCGGTCGCATAGGTCAGCGTCGACTGTGCCCTGTCGATGATCACGAGCGCCGCCGAAGCATAAATACTTTCATGGCGACGAGCGAGAACTCTTGTGAGCCGATGAAACACGTCGGCCACTGCGACTCCGTCGACGAGAAGAGCGGTGATCATGCCGCGCAGAATCGCCATGTCAGCAGCGGCCGGCAGGCCATGCCCGACGACGTCCCCCACAACCAACGCGAGGCGGTCGTTGTCGAGGGCAATGCCTTCATACCAGTCACCGCCGACGAATGACGATGAATCCGAGGGGAGATAGCGGGCGGCCGTTTTCAAGCCGCTCAACGTCGGAACATCACTGAGCAGGCGAAGGTGAAGATCCGCAATCAACTGATGCTCGGCCTGGTAGATCTCGGCGCGCTCCACTATCTCCCTACACAGTTCTGCGAGAGCGTGCAGCGCTTTGTCGAGGCTCAGATCAAATGTTGGGCGTATGGCCCAAGCAAAGCCGAGCGCGCCGATCGTTGATCCATCGGCACGGATCAACGGAAGCGAGATCGTTGCTGTAATGCCGGCAGCCTCGGTGTCGGCCCAGAGTTCGGGGAAGTGTTCGGCGTAGTCGCCCTTGCCCGACAACGAGACGATACGGCCGGTTCGCACGGCGACGGCGATGGGGAACCTCGCGTCGATGTCGAATTCGGAATAGCGGTCCGCGACGGACCCATCGAGAAAGTCGCTGTGAAAAAGCCGAATGGTTCGGAGATCCGAACGGTCCAGCAACGCGAAGTTCGAGTAGTCGGCTCCGATGCAGTCGGCGACGCGAAGGGCGACGAATTTCGCCATCTGGATCCCAGCGTCTGTCGTCGACAGCGACTCGCTCACAGCAGTGGCCGGAGCGAGCGATGGGTGGGCGTAGGCGCCGAGTCATCCGACACGGCGCGAACGGTACCCCAAACTGCTCCACTCCGTGCCCTGGGTACGTCGTGATCGCCTGGCTTCGACCGTGAAGGAGCCAACGCCGCGCTGAGCCCCGCACCTGTCAAGTGCCTCAGTCGCCCCAGTGGCGTTGCTCGATGAAGGGGTCGCCGTACATGTGATAGCCGTTGCGCTCCCAGAAGCCGGGCTCGTCGCTGTCGCGCAACTCCAGTGACCGCACCCACTTGGCGCTCTTCCAGAAGTACAGGTGAGGCACGACGATTCGCACCGGGCCGCCGTGGATCGGCTCGATCTCTTCGCCCTCGTAGGCGTAGGCGACGATGGCTTCGTCGGTCGTGATATCGGTCAGCGGGATGTTGGTGGTGTAGCCGAACTCGGCGTGTTCCATCACATGCGTGGCATGACTCTGCACGCCGGCGCGTTCGAACAGGTCGCGCACGCGCACACCCGTCCACGAGGTGTCGAACTTGCTCCACTTCGTCACGCAATGGATGTCGAACGTCAGGGTCACCGACGGCAGTGCCTTCAACTCGTCGAGATCGAGGGTGAAGGGCCGGTCGACCAGGCCGGAGATCGACAGGTTCCATTCGCCCGGCGAATACGTGGGCACATCGCCGACATGCAGCACCGGCCACCGGTCGGTCAGGTACTGGCCGGGCGGCAGGCGGTCAGGGTTGTAACCCTTCTCGATCAGTTCCTTGCGATTGCGGTCGAAAAAGCCCATGCCCATCAGTCTGCCCATCAACGGCTTCGTTACACCGTCGGCACTACTACGGCTGGCCTACGCTGTCGCCCAATGAGCAGCATGCCTCCCCCGCCACCTCCGATGTCGCCGCCGCCCGGCTACGCCGCCTACGGGGCGCCAGGTGCATATGCAGGAGCTTTTCAGGGCATCGGTCGTCTCGCCCGGGCGATGGTGGTCTTGTTGTATATCTACCTGCCACTGCAGTTGCTCAGCATCTTCGACCTGATCCGGCTGTCGCGCGAAGCTGAGAAGTTCCTGGATGGCACCATCACCGAGGAAGCGTTCGAGGAAGCGGCCACGGTGAACGCCAGTTCGGTGGTCGGGCTGATGGTGATTCCGATTGCAGTCCTGACGATGATCTGGATGTTTCGCATGGCGGCCAATCTGCGCAAGCTGGGCCGCCAGGGCCAGACCTGGGCTCCGGGGTGGGGAATCGGTGCGTGGTTCGTCCCACCGTGCATCATTTACGCCGTGCCGTGGCTGATGTTCAAGGAGTTGTGGAAAGGCTCGGACCCCACGGTCGCACCAGGCGACCCTGCGTGGAAGCAACGTCCTGCCAGCGCGCTGATCACGGTGTGGTGGGTGTTGTACGGGCTGGTTCCGCTGTTGGGGATCTTCTCCGCTGCGGGTGTCGCCGGTCAACTGCGCGCCGGTATGACCATGCGCACCCTTGCCGAACGGTTCCGCGACTTCGGCGGCGTCAACATCTTCTTCACCGTGGTGGGCATGGGTACCACGGTGGTCTACATCCGGCTCGTCAAACAGCTCTCGTCACGACACATGCAGTCGACCCGCGAGGCGTAGATGATCTACCTGGTTCGGCACGCCAAGGCGGGCAGTCGACACAACTTCAGCGGCGACGACCGGCTGCGCCGATTGAGCCCCAACGGCCTGCGCCAAGCCCAGGCGCTAGCGACGCGCCTGATCCCGATTCTGGCAGCGGCAGAAGTGAAGACGTTGATCAGCAGTCCCTTCCTGCGTTGCATCGAGACACTGCGACCAACTGCCAAAGCCGTCGGTGCAAAGGTCGAAACCGACTCGTGTCTGTCGGAGGGCCGCAGCTACGTCGACGTGCTCGCGCTGTTGGCTTCGCTGCCCGATTCAGCGGTGGTGTGCAGCCATGGCGATGTCATTCCATACACCATCGAAGCGGCCGGCCGGCGTGGATGTGAGTTCCTGTCGCCGCCCGACTGGCGCAAGGCCAGCGTTTGGGAGCTCGGCCGTGACGACAACGGAGAGATCGTCACGGCCAGCGCCTGGCCGCCACCCGACATCGACTAGGTCACACCGACGAGGCAGTGGCCGCGACGATGATCGCCAGCACCAAGATGCCGATGCCGACGTAGCCCAGCACGACCCCGGCGATTGCCATTCCCTTGCCGCGCAGGGTTGGATCCTTGCCGGCCTGGCTGATGGCGATGTGCCCGAAGATGATCGCCAGGATCGATCCGAGCCAATAGATCCACAGGATCCCCAGCACCATCGACGCAATGGCGAGGCCGCTGGTGTGCGCGACCTGGTCGGATTGGTAGTGCATCATCGGCGGCTGCGGCGGATATGCCCCAGGGGGGCCGCTAGGCGGCGGAGGCGGAGGAGGCGGCGGTGGAGGCGGGGTGCTCACGATGCAGGCATCAGTCGGTCGTGCACCGCCAAGTGCCGCCGGTGCGCACGCAGTCGGCGTTGGTGGTGAAGTAGATCCAGAACCCGATGCAACCCACGACGAGAACGATGCCGATGATGAGGCCCGCCAGAGCCATGCCCCGGCCACGTCGGGCGCCGTCCTTGGTCTGCTTGAGACCGACGAACCCGAAGACCGTGCCGAGCAGTCCCATGATCTGGAACAGCCAGAAGCACGGAATCACCCCGACCAGGCTGCACACCAGCGAGGCGATCGCCATGCCCGAGTTGCCCTGCTTCATCGGCATCGGTGCACCGGCGGGATACGGCTGGTAGCCGGGGGGTTGGGGAGGTAGCGGGCCACCTGCCTGCCACCCGGGAGGCTGCTGCGGGAACGGATCGCTCGGCGGTGGGGGCGGCATGCTCATGTGCCGTCACGGTACTGCAGTAGGCCCATCTCGGACGCGGACCCGGTCAGCCACCGGTGGTCGTCGTCGCGTCGATTCTGTCGACGAAGCCTTCGATCATTCCGAGCATCAATGACGGCGGATCGTTGTCGAGGCAGGCCTGCGCCTCGCGGCGCGCCGTCTCGATGTCGGGAGGCTGCAGGAAGTCTGCCGACGTGATCGCGAGGAAGCAGTGCGGGTCGGCGTACGCCGGGTCGAGCGTGATCGCACCACGCAGGAACTCGGCCCCGGCCGCGGCCGCTTCTGCCGAGCCACTCTGGGCGACCAGCCAGCCGAGGTACGTCAAGGCTTCGGCGTTGTCGGGATCGAGCTCGCGGACCTGCTGATACCGAAGGATCGCCTGCTGTGGATCGACGCCCAGGAACTGACGGGCTTCGGCAAGCAACAGGGCGACCTCGTCGCCCGGCAGCCCGCCGGTGATCGATTGACCCGGCAGTCGTTGACCCGAGGTGTGGGCGACCAACCAGCCGGACAACGTCGCCACGACCAACGTGCCAACGACCCACGCCGTCACCACGCGAGGTTTGCGCCGGCGGCGCTTCGGCAGTTCGGCGTGACCAGCCTCGATCGCCCGCAGCACCGACGCGGCGCGCGCCGTGTACCCGTCGCGAAGCGTCGCGTAGTCGTGATCGTCGACATCGCCGTAGTGGTGCTCCCGGTCGAGGTCGGTGATCGACTGCAGCAGGAACCGCCGCTGCTCCTCCAACTCCGCCAGTTGATCGGGGTTCACGTTTCGCCGACCTCAGGATCGTCGTCGGGGATCTCGTGAGCCAGGGCTGCCGCCACCAGTTCCCGGTCGGCATCGTCGGGAATTGTGTCCGCTGCCGCCTTCCAGCGGCGGAAGGCCACGCCAAGCCCCACCACTGCGCACACCAATGCGGCGACGGGCAGCGCCCAGACCAGCGCATCGATTCCGGTGGCCTTGGGGACCAGCAGGACTCGGCTGCCGAAACGTTGCTCGATGAAGTTGATGATCTGGTCGTCACTGACCGTGCCGGCATCGACCTGACGGGCGATCTCGATCCGAATTGCCTGCGAATCGGCGTTGCGCGACTCGAACACGCTCTCGCCGTCGCAGATCGGGCAGGCCAGGCGCCGGCTGATGTCTTCGACCCGTTCCTTCGGGGTACGCGGACCGGAATCGCGGGCTGCACCGACGGCAAGCAGGCCACCGACGACGAACACGAGCAACACCCAGCTCGGCCAACTCTTGACCGACCGGGTCATCCGTACGCCTGGCGCAGCAACTGCAGATCGTTGGCCAGCGCGGCGGCAGTGATCGTGGTGGCGTAGCGGCTCACGACGATGCCCGACGGGTCGATGATCCATGTCTCGGGGACCTGAGCGACGCCGAAGTTGGTGGCGATCTGTCCATCGTCGTCCTTGACGATCGGCCACGACCCGCCCTGCTCGGCGAACCACTGCGAGACGGCCTCGTCGCTGTCGTCGAACACGATCGAATACAGCTCGGCGCCGTCGACGATGCCGGCCTGTTGGGCAGCGAACGAAACGAGTTCGGGATGCTCGGCCTTGCACGGAAGACAGCTCGACTGGAAGAAGTTCAGCACCACCCAACTTCCCTTGCGGCGGCTGAGGTCGAAGGTGTCGCCGTCGAGCGTCGCGCTGACGACCACGGGCGCCGGTTTGCCGTAAAGGAACGACGACGTCACATCTGGCTTGTCGGCCTTTCCACCAGCGAGCACCACGAACAACGCCGCTACCACCGCGGCAACGGCGAGCGAGATGAACGGCGCGATGCGGGGACGGCGTCGGGACTCGGGTGACACAGTGACGGGCTCAGACACCGGCGGTCTCCAGGTCGATCGGCGCCGACACGGGGTCGGTCGGTGAGCGGCGACGACGTCCGGGGAAGCCGGCCAGCACCGTGCCCAACGCCATCATCATGCCGCCGATCCACATCCAGATGACGAGCGGCTTGATGAAGATCTTCACCGGTGCCTCGGTGCCGTCGAAACGAACGCTCGGTTCAAGCGTGAGATACAGGTCGTTCAGCAAACCGTTGCGCACGCTGGGTGTTGGGATCTTCGTCCCGAAGTTCGTGAACGTGGTGATAGCCGGCGCATAGGTCTGGCCGCCATCGATTGATATCAGTGCCTTAACGCCGGTCGAGCGTGCGTCGGTGAACTGCTGCAGTTCGACCAGTTCGAACGTGTGCCCGCCGTACGACACCGGAACCCCAGGCTGCAAGGTGAACTCGGCGACCCTGGTGTAGCTGTTGGAGGCTGCCAGCGCGACCGCGATGAGGATCACCCCGAGGTGCACCACCATCCCACCGTTGGCCCTCCCGACCAAGCCGCGCCAACCCTGCCTGCGCAGTGCGAGCACGAGCTGACGCATGGCCGCACCGCCGGCGAAACCAGCGAGGAAGAACGCCAGCAGCGGCGCCAGACCGTCGGCGCCGACCGCCACGCTGATCGCCAGCGCGCCCGCACCGCACCACGCCGGCCAGAACAGCCGATCGCGCAACAACTCGGTGCTGGCCTTGCGCCACGGCAGCACCGGCGCGACCGCCATCAGGAACAACAGCGTGATCCCGATCGGCATAGACAGTCGGTCGAAGAACGGAGGGCCTACCGCGATCTGGCGATCCTGCAGTGCCTCGACGATCAACGGGAACACCGTGCCGAGCAGCACGATGAACGCGAACACCGTGAAAATCACGTTGTTGGCGAGGAACGCGCCCTCCCGCGAAACGGGCGAGTCGATCGCACCCGGCGAGCGCAACCGATCGCCGCGCCACCCGATCAACGCCAGCGACACGGCCACGATCACGCCAAAGAACCCCAGCAGATACGGCCCGATCGTGCCGTTGCTGAAGGCGTGCACGCTCTGCAGCACACCGCTGCGCGTGATGAACGTGCCGAGGATGGTCAGCGAGAACGTGGCTACCAGCAGGCTGATGTTCCACACCCGCAACATGCCACGCCGCTCTTGCACCAGCACCGAGTGCAGGTACGCGGTGCCGGTGAGCCACGGCAGGAAGCTGGCGTTCTCGACGGGGTCCCACCCCCACACGCCTCCCCAGCCGAGCACCTCGTAGCTCCACCATCCGCCCAGCAGGATCCCGACGGTCAAGAAGCCCCAGGCATACAACGCCCACCGGCGCGTGGCCATCAACCAA
Organism: Ilumatobacteraceae bacterium; assembly: GCA_031412355.1. GTDB lineage: Bacteria > Actinomycetota > Acidimicrobiia > Acidimicrobiales > Ilumatobacteraceae > JAENVT01. Next base: position 32,655 of record JANOCR010000188.1, read on the forward strand.
CCTTCACCGACGCGGCCCGTGATCAGTGCAGCGATCGCGAACGCGAACGGAACCGTGAACCCGACGAAGCCGAGGTACAGGATCGGTGGATGGAACAGCACCAGGATGTGGTTCTGTAGCAGGGGGTTCGGGCCGAGGCAGCAGCGATTGAAGTTGGGGATCGGGCCCGCCTTGAACGCGTCGATCGGACCGAAGGACAGCAGGAAGAAGAAGGCCGTGACCACGAACATCACGACCAGCGCCCAGGCCACCAGCGGATCATCGAGGCGGTGTCGATTGCGGCGCATGATCACGGCCGTGTAGATGGCCAGGATCAACAGCCACAGCAGCACGCTGCCTTCCAACGCACTCCACAACGCAGTGACGTTGTACAGCACGGGTGTCTCGCGGGCCCCCACCTGCTGGATGTAGGCCAGCGAGAAGTCGCGGGTGATCAACGCCCGCTCCATGACGACGACGGCGATGACGGCGCCGCCGAGCGCCAGCCACGCGTAGTTGCCGATCGAACGCAGCAACCGCCTGTCGCTCGTGATCGTTGCGATGGCCAACCCCAGCGCCCCGAACACGCTGGCCGCCAAACCAACGACCAGGGCGGCGTGGCCGACGAGACCGTTCAGGCTTGTAGCTGCGAACATGCCGCTGATTGCGCCTCGTCGAGACGATCCGGGTTGTCGGCCGAGTATTCGTTGCTGTGCTTCACTTCGAGCTTGTCGCCCAGGAAGACGCCCTGCTCGTCGACGATGCCGTGAACCACAACCGGGATGCACTCCTGGAACAGGCCGCCAGGATCGCCCTGGTAGCGCACGTCCATCTCCGCGCCCTCGAAGGCGATCGTGAAGTTGGTGACAGCACCAACCTGCTGCACCGAGCCCTCCTCGACCGTGCCCTGAATGCGCAACCGACGCCCCGTCTCGCAGCCGCTCTTGCGGCCGACCTCGTCGACGTTGCAGTAGAAGTCGATGGCCGACGTGAGGAACTTGGTCACCACGACGCCACCGGCCAGCAGCACGACGACCAGCAGCACGATCGCACGCCAGTTGCGTTGCCGGGGCGGATTCGCGGTCGTGGTCTGACGAGGACTCAGGTCCACGGGCGATCCTCGGGTGGCAGACGTTGAGCCAGCGCCCTGGCCCGACGGAACATCGCCATGGTCAGCGCACCTATGCCGCCGAACGTGGCGACGTAGCAGACGATCACGAATGCGGTCTCCACTAGATGCTGGCTTCTTCGCGTCGCTCGGCGATGGCGAACTCGAGTCCGTGATCGTCGAGTGCATCCTGCATGGCCATCACTCGTTGACGATGCATCACCAACCACACGTACAACAGAGTGAACACGATCACGCCGATGAACAAGCTGAACAGCATCAGGTTCTCGAGCTTGCCTTCGGAGATGCTCTCTTGCTGATGCAACGGCCGCCACCATTCGACGCTGAAGTGCACCAGCGGAATCTCGAGAACCGACAGCAGCGCCACGACTGCGCTGCGCCGGGCGCGTTGATGATGACTGCCGCCTAGACCGCGCACGGCGAGGTAGCCGAGGTAGGTGACGAACAGGAATGCGGTCGTCGTGACCCGTGAATCCCACACCCAGTAGACGCCCCACGAGACCCGGCCCCACAGGCTGCCCGTCAGCAGCGTGATGCCCATGAACAACACCCCGACCTCGGCGCTGGCGCCGGCCAGGCGATCCCACGTCAACGAGCGGGTCCGCTTCGACAGGTAGGCGGCGCTGCTGACCGCGGTGACGATGAACGCCAGATAGGCCAGCCACGCGCTGGGCACGTGGATGTAGAGGATTCGAACGCCTTTGCGTTGCACGGCATCGTCAGGCGACAGGAACAGGCCGAACAACACGAACCAGGCCAGCCCGACGAGGGTCGCGAGACCAAGCGCCCGCGACACACGGGTACCCGTGGGGCGGCGGACGATCTCGGTCGTTTCATTGGGCAACGTCATGCGGCATCGTCCACGAGCGGGCCGAACGCGATTGATCCACCGATGCCGAACAGCAACGCATAGGTGACCAGCAACGCCACCCATCCCCAGCCCTCACGCATCGAGATTCCTCCTACGCCGAGTGCCGCTTCGGTCGCTCGGGTTGAACCGATCAGAACTGGCGCCACGACCGGTAGCAACAGCAACGGCAGCAGTGATTCGCGACCTTTGGTTCCGGTGGTGAGACCGCCATAGAGCGTACCGACCAAGCCCAGTCCGCAGGAAGCGGCTAGCGCGCTTGTGATGAGCAGCGCCACACCATCGATGCCGACGCGGCTCTCGTAGAGCACGAACGCGGCTGCGAACAGCAGGCCCACCAGCACCAGCAGTTGCAGCGTGAGCGCCGCTGCCTTGCCGAAGTAGATGCCTTGGGCGGGCACCCCGGCGGTACGCAGCGCGTCGAGCGCGCCGTCGGCGGCCTCGACCGCGAACGATCGCTGCACGACCACCAGCATGCTGAACAGGGTCGCCAACCACACGAGCCCAGGGGCGACGCGGGCGAGCAGATCGTCCCTGTCGAGGGCGAAAGCGAACAGGATCATCACGATGGCGGCAAAGGGCAGCACCTGATTGACGAGGACGCGGCTGCGCAGTTCGACGCGGAGATCTTTGCCTGCAATCAGCCGAACAACGGCGAAGATGGTCATCACGGCCCGCCGATCTCGGCTCGGACCTGGCCGCCGACCACATCGACGACGCGGGTCGCTAGGGCGCCGGCGCGATCCAACTCGTGGCTGGCCACGATCATCGTCGCTCCCGAAGCGGTGGCGGCTCGCAGCACGGTGTCGAGTTCGTCGCGGCCGGCCGCGTCGAGCCCGGCGTGTGGCTCGTCGAGCAACCACAGTTCGGCGCGACGGGCGATCAGGCACGCCAGCGCGGTGCGGCGGCGCTGTCCCGCAGAGGTTTTGCACACCGGCACGCCGCTCAGGCGTCCGCCAAGACCCATGCGATCGAGAGCAGCCGCGATCTCCTGCGACGAGGCGCCGACGGTGGCACCCCAGAAGGCGACGTTCTCACTGACGGTGAGATCGATGTAGAGCCCGTTGGAATGACCCAGCAGGCCGACCCGGGCGCGAACGGCCTGGCGTTGCTCGGCCAGATCCAGCCCGAGCACGATCGCCGAACCCCGGCTGGGTGGCAGCAGCCCGGCACACAATCGCAAGAGCGTGGTCTTCCCAGCGCCGTTCGGGCCCCTGAGGAGCACGATCTCACCACGCCGTACGGTCAGCGTTGCACCGGCCAACGCCGGGAAGCGATCGAGGACGGCCACGACGTCGACGAGTTGAACGACCGGATCCGTCTCCATAGGACGTGGCAACGCTACCGGCAAGTCAAGCTGCGACTGGATCGTGCCGATAGCGTCAAGCGTTGGTTCGACGAGCGTCAAGCTCAGGTCAATCAGCGCCCATTCGTCGAATCGATTGAACAATGTCGGAAAAACCACCAGCAAGTCACGAGAAAGTCAGTCACTGGGATCGGCCGAAGCCGCCCCGCGACTGGCGTTGGCTGATCGGCGGGATCGGGCGCTCCCTGATCGCACTCGGTCTGTTGATGTTCGCGTTCGTGGCATACCAGTTGTGGGGTACCGGCATCCAGACCGCACAGGCCCAGCGATCGCTGTCGAAGGAGTTCGACCAGCTGATCTCCAGTGCCCCGTCGGGATCCGAGTCGACAACGACCACCGCGGCACCGACCACTGAACCTCCGACCACTGAACCTCCGACCACTGAACTGCCGACCGCAGACAGCACCGTGCCCACGACGACCGTCAGCCCGGTGCTGCCAACCGCCAAGCCGATCCCTGCCGCCGAAGAGGGTGTTGCCCGGTTGGAGATCCCGCGCATGGGCCTCAATCGCATCGTGGTCGAGGGGGCCACCGCAGACGCGCTGACGAAAGGCCCGGGTCACTTCCCGGAAACGCCGCTGCCAGGCCAGTTGGGCAACGCCGCGATAGCGGGTCACCGCACCACGCATCTGGCTCCGTTCTTCGACATCGACAAGCTGCAGCCGGGCGACGAGATCATCGTCACGACGTTGAACGGCCGCTACGTGTACCACGTCACCGGAACCGAGATCGTCGCCCCGGAGGACTACGCCGCGGTGATCCCCACGACCGACGTCACCAAGGCCACGCTGACGCTGGTGTCGTGCACCCCGCGCTACTCGGCCAAGAACCGCATCGTCGTGCGGTCCGAACTGGTGCCTGACCAGTCCGACGCACTGACCGAAGCCGCCCCCGCATCTTCGGTGACGGACGCGGGTGATGCGGATGGTGTCACGCTGCCCGACGAAGACTCAGTGACCGTCGTCGACACCGTCGCGCCCGTCGCGACAAGCGCCGCCGACGACACGACGGTCGAGGACACAGCGGTTGAGGAGACGACGGTCGAGGACACAGCGGTCGACGACACGTTGCCAGCAGGACCCCAGGCGACGGCCACGCCTGATGCATTCACCGACGGATGGTTCAGCGACACCAGTGCGATCCCGCCGTCGATCATGTGGGGATTGATCCTTGCCGCCGTTGCCTACGGGATCTACTGGCTCAGCCACAAGGTCCGCCGCTACTGGGTCGGCGTGCTCGCCGGCTTCATTCCGTTCGTCGTCGTGCTGTACTTCTTCTACGAGAACATCAACCGACTCCTGCCCCCGAATCTGTGAAGATCCACCTGTGACGATCAGCCTCGGCGATGACTGATCCGGTCCGCGCCCGCCGCCGCCAAGTGGCCCGCTGGACTCGATTGGCGAATCGCCTCGGCTACTTGTTCTTCGGCATCGCCATCGCAACGTTCGTGATCGGATTCATCGTCAGTTTCAACGGGGCAGTCTCGGCAATCGTCGTCGGTGCAATGATCGCCGGCTCGGCATTGCTCGCTCCCGCAATCGTGCTGGGATACGCCGTGAAAGCGGCCGAACGCGACGACCGCGAGCGCGGCTTTTAACAACCCATTTCCGCCAAGGGTCCCGCTGTTGTTACTCTGAGGTAACACGTATGAGCATCCGCCTCCCCGCTCCGGCCCGCCGCGAACAGATCCTCGACGTCGCCGTCGAGGTCTTTGCTCGCAGTGGCTTCCATGGCGCCTCGATGAACGACGTCGCCGAGGCCGCCGGTGTCACCAAACCGGTGCTCTATCAGCATTTCGACAGCAAGCAGGACCTGTACATGGCTCTGCTCGACGAGGTCGGCAACCGCCTGTTGACCGCCATCACCAAGGCCACCGCCGGAGTTGCCAGTGGACGCCAGCAGACCGAGCAGGGCTTCCTGGCCTACTTCCAATGGGTGGCCGACGATCACGACGCCTTCCTGCTGTTGTTCGGCTCCCGGGCGAGTCGCGACGAGGAGTCCACGCAGGCCATTCGCCGCATCACCGCAGGCGCAGCCGATGCGATTGCACCACTGATCGCTGCCAACATCGGCCCCGATCACCGCCGCACGCTGGCTCACGGCCTGGTCGGCCTGGCCGAAGGCGTCAGTCGACGGCTGGTCGAACAGGGGCGATCGTTCGACCCAGTGGTGCTGGGCCAGCAGGTCGCAGACCTCGCCTGGGCCGGCCTGCGCGCCGTTCACGACTGATCAGGGTGACCGGGTGGTCTCGCCTGTCCGGCGCCTCGATGCCGCATTCCGAGCCGGCGACTTCCAGGCACTTCGCGACGAACTCGGTGATGTGCCGGGCTTTTGCGAACGTTCACGCCGACCCCGGCATCGGCCAGCGCGGCATCAATGACTACACGCCGCTGCATTGGGCCGCAGCGCAGGGCGACCTCGCCGCAGTGGAGATCTTGTTGGCACAGGGTGCAGACCCGAAAGAAATCA
>JANOCR010000189.1:0-9881 GCA_031412355.1 Ilumatobacteraceae bacterium
GCCCTTCCTAGTTCATCGACAGGTCGTCGGGAGCGTTGGCCAGCCACGCGACGCGACCACGTTGACGGCGCAGCACGTCTCGCCACAGTTCGGTGGGAGCGTCGTTGAAGACGTCGTCGCGCGTTGCGTCGAACACCATCCAGGCGCCGGCCGCCAGTTCTCCGTCGAGTTGCCCGGCGGCCCAACCGGCATAGCCGCGGAACATCCGCACACGCCCTACCTCGTCGGCCACGTCGATGGGATCGCGGGCCAAGTCGACGCTGCCGAGATCGGGCAGGATCGCGCTCCACGCGTCTTCTCGCGGGCCGCTCAACTCGGCGATTGCTATCAGGGCATCGAACTGAACGGGCCCTCCGTTGAACACGACGGCCGGCGGCGCCGACAGATCCATCCACAGGTCGAGGCCGTCAATCGAGTTTTCGTCAGTAGGGTGGTTGAGCACGACGCCGACTGCGCCGTCCGCACTGTGCTCCATCATGTAGACCACCGACCGGTCGAAGTTGGGGTCATCGAGTGGCGGTGTGGCCAGCAACAACATGCCCCTCGTGGTCGCGTACATGGAATTCACGCCACCATTCTGGCGTTGAGACACGGTGATCGGTTCGCCTCTCGAACCGGTAAGGAGAACAAATCCCAGATGTTCAAGAAGTTCGTTGGTTCGCTTGCGCTGGTGGCCGCCCTGATCGTGGCGGGCGTCGTCGGCTTCCGTTTGCTCGACTCGCCGTTCACGACGGTGACCAAAGACCACTCGCCCCCGCCGGTGTTGCTCGAACTCCGTGATCTGGCCGATTTCCACGCAGCGCAGGCCCAGTTCGAAGTGACCCTTGATCTCGAAAAGGACGTGAAGTACGTGCCCAGCGCTATCGCCGGCGAGCGCGTGCAGTTCCTCGGTATCGGCACTGTCGACGCTGTGGTCGACTTCAATTCCCTCGGCGCCGGCGCAGTGAAGATCAGCGACGACGCCAAGTCCGTGATCATCACCCTGCCCAGCGCATACGCCATGGAGCCCGTGCTGGACCATGAGCAGAGCCATGTGATGAACCGCGACCGCGGGCTGTTGAACAGGCTCGGGGGCATCTTCAACGACAACCCGACCAGCGAAGCGAGCCTGTACGAAGCTGCGATGGACAAGATGGCCGACTCCGCCCGTCAGACGGACCTCATCAACCGGGCTCACGAGCACACCACCGTCGTCCTGACGGCCATGATGAAGTCCATGGGATTCGAGCAGATCGACATCTTCTTCCAGCAGTCGACCGCATCGGTCTGATCCGACGACCCAAACTTTTTGCATGGTTATGCGTCAGTCTGTATGATCATTCGCTGTGAAGCGGGTCGGTATTGTCGGCGCATCCGGTTACACCGGTGCAGAACTACTGCGGTTGTGCGCGCAACATCCTGAATTCGAGGTCGTCTACGCCACCGGCGACACCCAAGCAGGATCGCTTGCCAGCGTGCTCTACCCGAGCCTTGCCGCCCGCTACCCGGACCTCGTGTTCGACGAGTTCGACCCGGCCAGGGCCGAGGGGCTCGACGTTGTCTTCCTGGGCCTGCCCCACGAGGCATCGATGGGTCTGGCGCCGCAACTGCACGGCAAGGTCGGCTGCCTGGTCGACTTGTCCGCGGCATTCCGACTGAAGGACGCCTCGCTGTATCCGACGTGGTACGGATTCACCCACGATCAGCCCGGGCTGCTGGCAGCGGCGGTGTTCGGCCTGCCCGAACTGCACCGCGAAGACCTCAAACAGGCGACGTTGATCGCAACGCCCGGCTGCCACGTGACCGCGGCAACCCTGGCGTTGGCGCCCCTGGTCGAGGCCGGAGTGATCGATTCCGCCGGCGTGATCGTCAACTCGATCACCGGTGTCAGTGGCGCCGGCCGGTCGCTCAAGCACACCTCGATGTTCTGTACCGTCGACGAAGACGTCAGCGCCTACGGCCTGCTCGACCATCGGCACACACCCGAGATCGAGCAAGAAACCGGTGCCCAGGTGCTGTTCACGCCACACCTTGCTCCGCTCAGCCGAGGGCTCCTTGCCACGTGCTATGCGAAGCCCAGCGCAAAGGTCACCACCGCTTCGCTGTTGGCCACGCTCGCCGGTCGGTATATCGGCGAGCCTTTCGTCGTCGTGCGCCCGGCCTCGCCATCGACCAAGGCAACGATGGGAAGCAATGTCGCCCACATCACGGCGCGCTTCGACGAACGCACCAACACAGTCATCGCGATCTGTGCGATCGACAACCTCGCCAAGGGTGCCAGCGGCGGGGCGGTGCAAGCAGCCAACGTCGCCACCGGCCTCCCCGAGACGGCCGGTCTGAACAGTGTCGGTCTGTTCCCGTGACGACGACAGCGGCAGCCGACCGGGCGACGACGTTGGTCGAGGCGTTGCCGTACATCCGGCGGTTCGCCGACCAGGTGGTGGTCGTCAAGTACGGTGGCAATGCTCTGGCGGGGGCGTCCGACGACGACGCCCTGGCGCTGTTCGCCCAAGACATCGTGCTGATGCGCCAGGTCGGCATGCGTCCCGTGGTCGTGCATGGTGGCGGGCCACAGATCAGCGAGTTGTTGGGCCGGCTCGGCAAGCAGAGCGAGTTCCGCAATGGCCTACGGGTGACCGACGGTGAGACCATCGACATCGTGCGGATGGTGTTGATCGGTCAGGTGAACCCGCAACTCGTCGCCGCCATCAACGTGCATGGGCCGCTCGCAGTCGGAGTTTCCGGTGAGGACGCTGGTCTGATTCGCGCCGCCGCGCGTCACGCCGATCTCGGCTTTGTGGGTGATGTCGAGTCGATCAATCCGACCATCCTCAACGCGCTCCTCGACGACGAGTTCATACCAGTCGTGGCGACCATCGGCACCGACATCGACGGCCAGGCGTACAACATCAACGCCGACACCGTCGCCGGCGCGATTGCCGAGGCTCTTGGTGCCGAGAAGCTGGTTTACCTCACCGATATCGAGGGTCTGAGGCGAACGATCGACGACCCGGCATCGTTGATCCGTCAGACGACTCCAGACGAACTCGATACGTTGATGGCCGACGGCACGATCGCAGGGGGAATGATCCCAAAGGTCGAGAGCTGTGTGCATGCCGTGCGGGGTGGTGTGCGCCGCGCGCACATCCTCGACGGGCGGATCGCCCACGTTTTGTTGCTGGAAATTTTCACTGACGAGGGGATAGGGACGATGGTGCAATGACTGCACACGCTTTCGACACGGCGGCAGCGCCGACGGTCTGCCCGTTCATGCCGGTGTTCGGTGCTCCACAGGTGATGTTCGTTCGTGGAAGCGGAACCGAACTGTGTGACGGCAACGGTAAGCGCTATCTCGATTTTCTCGGCGGGCTCGCAGTGATCGCCCTCGGTCATTCGAATCCGCGCATCACCGAAGTGATTTCGCGGCAGGCCGCAACCCTGATGCACGTCAGCAATCTCTTCGCGACCGACAGGGTGGCTGAAGCTGCGATCAAGATCGATGCGTTGCTCGCTGAGACCACCGGCGTTGCCGGCCAGGTGTTCTTCTGTAACAGCGGCGCCGAGGCCAACGAGACGGCGCTCAAGTTGGCCCGCAAGTTCGGCGGCCGCGGCCGTCATGGCGTGGTCAGCGCCTTCGGCAGCTTTCACGGTCGCACGCTGGCGGCGCTGGCGGCCACGGGACAGCCGACGAAGCACGAGCCCTTCTTCCCGATGCCCGATGGGTTCCGCCACGTTGCGTACAACGACATTTCCGCACTCGAAGCGGCGATCGATCCGACCGTGGCCGCGGTGCTTCTCGAACCCGTGCAGGGCGAAGGCGGTGTCGTGCCCGCCGACGATCAGTACCTGCGTGACGTTCGCGCCTTGTGCGACGAGCGCGGGCTGTTGCTGATGCTCGACGAGATTCAGACCGGTTTCGGTCGGACCGGCGAGTGGTTCGGCTTCCAGCATTCGGGCGTGGTTCCCGACGTGGTGACGATGGCCAAGGCAATGGGCAACGGTTTTCCCGTCGGCGCGACCTGGGCCAAGCACGACGTGGCCGCAGTGTTTCAGCCAGGCGACCACGGCAGCACGTACAGCGGCACCGCGTTGGCAACAGCTGTTGTCAGTGCCGTCATCGACGAGATGCGTCGCATCGACGCACCGGGACTGGCTGCCAAGCGCGGCGAGTACTTCACTGCGCGCCTCAGCGACGTCGCAGGGATTGCCAGCGTGCGCGGTCGCGGCTTGCTGCTCGCTGCCGAGTTGGCCGATGGCCGCGACGCGAAGACGGCGTACCTGGAGCTGCTCGACCGTGGTCTGGTGACAAACGCCGTGACCGCGACGTCGCTGCGGTTCGCCCCACCGCTGACCGTTACCGAGGCCGAGCTCGACGAGGCGGTCGCGATCATCGCCGACGTGTTGAAATGAGACACCTCCTCAATGTCACCGACCTCAATGCGGAAGAGCTCGTTCAGGTTCTGCATCTGGCCGAGCGAACCGATCTCCGGCCGGTTCTGGACGGGCTGGGTGTCGCCCTCATCTTCGAGAAACCCAGCAACCGCACGCGCCAGTCGATGGAGATGGCGGTCGTTCAACTCGGTGGCCATCCGGTGTACACGCGTGGCGAAGAAGTGGGTTTCGACGTGCGCGAGTCGGTCGAAGATGTCACACAGGTCATGGCGGGATACCACGCGATGTTGGCGGCGCGAGTGTTCGACCACTCGGTGGTGCAACGGATGGCCGCGGTCAGCCCGGTACCGATCGTCAACATGCTCAGTGACCATTCGCACCCGCTGCAGGCCCTCGCCGACGTGCTGACCATGCAGCAGGTCCACGGGTCGCTGGACGCTCACACAGTGGCCTATGTGGGCGACTACAACAACGTCGCCCGATCACTCGCCGAGGCGACGCTGATGCTTGGAGCCGACGTAGTGCTGGGTTGTCCAGTTGGATATCACGCGCCCGATCACGAGCTCGAGCGGCTGAACGTGCTCGGTACCGGCCGCGTGCGTCAGGTCCATCGTGCCGACGATGCGGTTCGGGGGGCGCTTGCCGTGCACACCGACACGTGGACGTCGATGGGTCAGGAGGCGGAGAAAGACGACCGCAAGCAAGCGTTCGAGGGCTACACGGTGACCGAGCAGATGATGGCCGGCGCCGCGCCTGACGCCGGCTTCTACCACTGTCTGCCGGCCTACCGCGGCTACGAGGTCTCCGCTGACGTCATCGACGGGCCGCGAAGCCACGTCATCCGCCAATCGCACAACCGGCTGCACGCGGCGCGCGGCGCGCTTGCGTTCTTGATGGGAGTGCGTTGATGGCCAGCAAGGTGCAGCGACAACAGGTGATCGGAAAGCTCATCGGCAAGCACGCGGTCACCAATCAACCACAGCTGGTCGACCTTCTGGCCGAGGAGGGAATCGCCGCCACGCAGGCAACGGTGTCGCGCGATCTCGAGGATCTCGGCGCGGTAAAGGTGCGCGTGCCCGGTGGTGAGACTGTGTACGCCATTCCCGAGTACGAGCCGGCGCGCATCGCGCCGGAGGACCAACTTCGCCGGGTGATGGGTGAGTGGGTCGCCGAGGTCAAGGTGTCGGCCAATCTGGTCGTGCTGCGCACACCGCCCGGTTGCGCACATGTGGTTGCATCGGCCATCGACCGCTCGGGCATGAGTGGGCTGATCGGTACGGTTGCCGGCGACGACACATTGATGTGTGTCGCAGAAGAGTCGCTCGGTGGGCAAGCTCTGGCCGAGCACCTTCGCGAGCTGGCCGGTCTGTCGTGAACGGGAAAGCGTTATGGCACGGGCGGTTCGAAGGGGGGCCTGCTGCAGAGTTGATGGCCTTCACTGAGAGCCTGTCGTTCGATCGACGGTTGTGGCCGGACGACGTTGCCGGTTCGGTGGCCCACGTCCTCGGACTGGCGCACGTGAAAATCATCACCGACGACGAGGCGACGGCGATTATCGCCGCCCTCGATCAGGTATCAGACGAGATGGGTGCCGAAACGTTCGTGTTCGTGGGCAGCGACGAAGACATTCACACCGCGATCGAGCGACGAGTCACCGAGCTGGCCGGCCCTACCGGAGCCAAGCTGCACACGGGTCGCAGCCGCAACGATCAATCGGCCACGGGCGTTCGGCGGTGGATGAAACGCGAGCTCATCGCCATTGCCCGGCGAGTCGTCGATCTACAGGCGGTGTTGCTCGAACGAGCGCGAGCAGCGGGCGACGTGTACTTGCCGGGATACACGCATCTTCAGCGCGCTCAGCCCGTGCTGCTGTCGCACCATCTGTTGGCCCATGGCTGGGCATTCGGCCGTGATGTGGAGCGCATCCTCGACACCCTCGATCGTGTGGATGTGTCACCGCTCGGTGCCGGTGCGCTGGCGGGCTCTTCGTTGCCGCTCGATCCCGACTTCACTGCGTCCAAGCTCGGATTCGCGTCACGGTTCGAGAACTCGATGGATGCCGTCGGGTCGCGCGATCACGTCGCCGAGGCGCTGTTCGCGCTGACGATGACTGCTATCGACCTGTCCCGAATCGGCGAGGAGTTCGTGCTGTGGACGACAGAGGAGTTCGGCTTTGCCCGCCTCGACGACGCCTATGCGACGGGCTCGTCCATGTTGCCCCAGAAGAAGAACCCCGATATCGCCGAACTCGCCCGCGGCAAGGCAGGAAGACTGATCGGCAACCTCACCGGGTTCCTCGCGACCATGAAGGGATTGCCGCTGAGCTACAACCGCGACTACCAGGAAGACAAGGAGCCGCTGTTCGATTCGGTCGATCAGGTCCGGCTGGGCCTTGGTGCGGTTACGGGAATGCTCGCAACGGCAACGTGGGTTCCCGAGCGCATGCAAGCTGCGGCCGACGCCGAGAGCACGGCCGCAACCGACCTCGCCGAGTGGCTTGTGCAGCGAGGCACTCCGTTTAGGGAGGCGCACGCCATCATCGGTGCGCACGTGCGGCTTGCGTTGGCCGGCGAGGCGTCGTTGCGTTCGCTCGTTTCAGCCGATCCACTGCTCGGACCAGACGCGGCCGCACTGGTCGCGCCGGGCGTTTCGGTCAATCGACGGGTCACGCCGGGCGGTGCCGGTCCGTCGGCAGTCGCGGCACAGATCGAACGCTTCGCCGAGCACGTCGATCGGCTGCGCGCCGCGCTGGCGTGAAACGTCTTGCGCGCTCCTTCTTCGAGCGGCATTCGACCGAAGTTGCGCCCGATCTGTTGAACAAGCTGTTCGTCGTCGGCAGCGCCGCTGGCCGAATCGTCGAGGTCGAGGCGTACAGCTCCGACGACCCGGCCAGCCACACCTTTCGAGGACGAACGAAACGGAATGACGTGATGTTCGGCCCGGCGGGCCATCTGTACGTGTACTTCATCTACGGCATGCACTACTGCGTCAACATCGTCACCGGCCCGGAGGGCGACGGTCAGGCGGTCCTGCTGCGTGCCGTGATCGTCGAGGGTGTCGATCCGCGAACGACCAACGGCCCGGGCAAGCTATGTCGCCATCTTGGTATCGACATGGCGATGAACGGAGCGCAAGCGAACATCTGCGACGACGGGACTGCGCCACCGCAAGTACCGACCGTCACTGTGCGGGTCGGCATCTCCAAGGCGGCCGACTTGCAGCGACGGTGGTTGGTGCGCTGAAGCCGCGCCTGGATCCGAATGATGTGCGGTTTCGATCGAGAGAACTGGCAACATGGACGGCCTATGGATCTGCTTGCCGAACTCGACGCCCGCGGGCTCATTCATGACACGACGGACCGCGAGATGCTTGCCGCCCGTCTCGACGAGGGCAACCTCGGGTTGTACATCGGCTTCGATCCCACGGCTGACTCGCTCCACGTCGGCCACCTCGTCGGCCAATTATTCATGCGCCGGTTCCAACTGGCTGGCCATCGACCCTTTCCGCTGGCCGGCGGTGCAACCGGGATGGTCGGCGATCCAGGTGGTCGCAGCGAGGAACGCAACCTCCTCGACGACGACACCCTTCGACACAATGTCGAGCGAATCAAGGCGCAACTGACGAAACTGCTCGACTTCGAGCCAGGCCCGTATCAAGCCACGTTGGTCAACAATGCCGATTGGACGCATCCCATCACGATGCTCGAGTTCCTCCGCGACGTCGGCAAGCACTTCACCGTCAACCAGATGATGGCCAAGGATTCGGTTCGCTCGCGCATCGAGAGTGAATACGGGATCTCGTACACCGAATTCAGCTACATGCTGTTGCAGGCGAACGACTTCCGCCATCTCTACGAGCACCACGATGTCGAGTTGCAGGCCGGCGCATCCGACCAGTGGGGCAACATCGTCGCCGGTGTCGAGCTGATCCGCCGCCGGCTAGGTGCCCAAGCGTATGCAATGACGCACCCGCTGATGACCAAGAGCGACGGTGCAAAGTTCGGCAAGTCGGTGGGTGGATCGGTCTGGCTCGACCCCGTCCGCACGTCGCCGTACCAGTTCCGCCAGTTCTGGGTGCAATGCGACGACGACATGGTTGGCACGTATCTGAAGATGCTGTCGATGCGCTCCCTCGACGAAATCGGGGAGCTGATCACCCGACAATCCGACGCGCCCGAGCGCCGGGTGGCGCAACGAGCGCTGGCCGACGAGATGACAACGCTGGTACACGGCAGCGACGCCGCTGGTGCAGCCAGGGACGCCGCCGAGGTGTTGTTCGGCGCCGACCCGACCCAGGCTTCGCAGGCCGCTCTCGAGACCGTTGCGGCCGAGGTGCCACAGATTCGACTACCCGAGCGACTCGATGGAGTGCGAGTGCATGAAATGCTCGTCGAGGCCGGGGTGGCCAAGTCGAACGGCGAGGTTTCACGCCTGCTCGGGCAGGGTGCGGTTCGGGCCGGAAATCGTGTGCTCGATGCGGATGGTTTGTTGAGCTCATCAGACCTGCTCAGAGGGCAGTTCCTGTTGTTGCGCAAAGGCAAGCGCGATTTCGTGGTCGGAAAATCTTTGACAGAAGGTTGACGCTTCCATCCCTGCTAGATAGTGTTGCTACTCGCCTCGCACGGCCGTTTCGGCTCGCGAGACCAGGCACCAACAGTGGGCTTCGGCTCCTGCGTGCCAGCGCTACGACATCGTGCCTTTGTGCGGTGTCTCGGCTCCTTGAAAACGGAAGAGAAGACTGAACGCCAATGCGGGCAGCGATGGAACCAACCCCAGACTTCGGTCTGGGTGTGGGTCTAGACGCTGTCTTGTCAATTCAAAAGTCGCCCGGGTCCCAACCCGGAGCGCAAATCAAAAAGTCAGATGAGTGCTATCAACACACGTTTTTCCCGTGTGATGCGCTCAGCTCAAAACAGATCGCGTCGAGCAAGATCCTGAGGGAGTTACATCCTTCGGTTGATGGCTTGGCCCGGTTTTTGTTGGAGAGTTTGATCCTGGCTCAGGACGAACGCTGGCGGCGTGCTTAACACATGCAAGTCGAACGAGATCCATTCAGTAGCAATACTGATGAAGATCTAGTGGCGAACGGGTGCGTAACACGTGAGGAACTTGTCCCGGTCTCTGGGATAACAGTTGGAAACGACTGCTAATACCGGATGACGTCGGAACTTCGCATGGAGTACTGACGAAAGGGTTACTGGATCGGGAGAGCCTCGCGGCCTATCAGCTTGTTGGTGGGGTAATGGCCTACCAAGGCATCGACGGGTAGCTGGTCTGAGAGGATGATCAGCCACACTGGGACTGAGACACGGCCCAGACTCCTACGGGAGGCAGCAGTGGGGAATCTTGCACAATGGGCGAAAGCCTGATGCAGCAACGCCGCGTGCGGGAAGAAGGCCCTAGGGTTGTAAACCGCTTTCAGTAGGAACGAAAATGACGGTACCTGCAGAAGAAGGTGCGGCCAACTACGTGCCAGCAGCCGCGGTGACACGTAGGCACCAAGCGTTGTCC
>JANOCR010000190.1:0-5656 GCA_031412355.1 Ilumatobacteraceae bacterium
CTCGGTCGGGACGAGTCGAGTTCGTTCGATCCCAATGTCACGATCGTGCCCACCATCCGCTTCGACGCACTCGACATTCCACGAGTCGATGTCATCAAGATCGACGTCGAAGGTGCCGAGCCGATCGTCTTCCGTGGCGCCACCGAAGTGATCGAGCGCGACCACCCGGTGGTCATCTTCGAATTCTCGTGTGAGATGACCACACGCGTCGGGGGAGTGGGCCCGCGAGACCACCTGAAGATGTTCGAGTCGTATGGCTACCAGCTCTCCCTCATCGAACGGCCGACGGGCGCACTGGTACCCGTCGATGACGTCGATCGGCTGCTGAGCGACTGGGACGACTGGACCCGCATCGAAGACTTCGTAGCGATTCGGCCCGACTCGCGTTCATCGGGTGGGGGAATAGTCGTATAGCTCGTGGGGGAATAGTCGTTCATGCGGTGGGGCGAAAGTCGCTCAGCTGTCGTGGCGATTTGGCCGGGGGCTGTCACACGCTGACCGTCTGGGCGACGGTGGCGCCGCGACACCCTTTCCGGCCGCCGGCCTGAAGTACGCCTCGGTACTCGCACCCGTCGTAGCTGACCACGGCGCTGCCGGCGCACAGTTGCGGCGGCGACTACGCGGGGAGACCGTGGCCGTGCCCGACCTGGCGCGCGTCGAGGCGATCTCGGTCATCCGACGTCAACTGCACCCCAACATTCTCGATAGCCCCCAGGCGTCCCGTGCCGTCGCCGATCTGTTGGATCTGCCGCTACTCGTCTACCCGACCATTCATCTGCTCGGCCGCGCTTGGGCGTTGCGCGACAACCTCACCGCCTACGACGCCTGCTACGTGGCGCTGGCAGAGATGCTTGATTGCCCATTGCTCACCGCCGATGCCCGCCTCTCCAGAGCACCCGGAGTCAACTGCGCGGTTGAGGTCGTGTAGCGAGTCGGATCGACGATCCATGTGGTTTCACTGTCAAATGTTGCCTATATCGCCGCCTTTGACATCCTTTCCGAACAGATGTCGCCTTGGTTGTCAGACCAGCATCCCTTGCGCCGTTATCAGTCCCTTTGTTGCCGCATGGTACAATAAAGACCTCATTTGTTGCCTACGCACGTACCACTGGAGGACTTTCCATTACGGATGTTGCCAATCCACACGGTGAGCTTGTCGCCGTTACCCGCACCAGCCGCGCCCATCTCAGCCGCAAGGCGAAAGCAGGGGAGGCCGTGCGAATAGCCCCTGGTTTGTACATCGTGGGCGCCACACTCACACCCGAACAGGCGGTGCGCAATCACCTACACCAGATTGTCGCAAACCTCTGGCCTGGTGGAGTTTTGTGCGGCCGCACAGCTTTCGCCGGGGGCATACCCGCCGATGGCGAGATGTACGTTGCCCATCCCAGCCCACCACGCCAATCCCCGCTCTCACTCCCCGGGGTCACCGTGTACCCGGTCGTCGGGCCACACGCACTTCCCGGCGACGTCTCTATGCCCTGCGGCCTCGCCATGTCCGGTCAGGCGCGGGCGCTGGTCGACAACCTCGATCGGGTCGGGCGCCCTGCGCGATTCCGGGCCGGCGGCGAAGCGGTCGAACATCGCATCGACGAACTGGCACGCGCTGGCGGCCCGGGCCGGATCCAGACCACGCTCGACCAACTCGACGTCATTGCCAGCCACTTCGACCCAGCCGCTGTGAGTGCGGTACGGCGCCTGTTGGCCGCAGTACTCGGCTCGTTCAGCGACGTGCGACCGGTGTCGGAACGTCTCCGAGCCCGGCTCGCAGTACAACCGTTCGACGACCACCGGATCGCCATGTTGAGCAACCTTGTCGACTTCCTCGGAGAACGCCCACCCAACCTTCGTCACATCACACCTCCACCAGAACGGTGGAACTGGCTTCCGTTCTTCGAGGCCTATTTCTCGAACTTCATCGAGGGGACCGAGTTCGGAGTCGACGAGGCTCGCCGGATCGCTGTCGAAGGCGTCGTCCCCGATAACCGACCCGCAGACGCGCACGATGTTGCAGCCACCTTCCGACTGGCCACCGACCCGGAAGACCGACAGCGGGTGCCACGCTCTGGTGACGAACTCGTCGGTATTCTTTGCAATCGCCACCGCGTGCTGATGGCTGCGCGCGCGGAAAAACATCCGGGTGAGTTGAAACAGCTGCACACCTTCGCGGGCGGCTACCAGTTCGTCGAGCCGGCGCTCGTCGAGGGAACATTGAAACGCGGCTTCGACGTGCTCCACCAGCTCCACGACCCGTTCTTCCGCGCGCTGACAATGATGGTGCTCGTCACGGAGGTACACCCCTTCGATGACGGCAACGGGCGCGTCGCCAGGCTCACGGTCAATGCCGAGTTATCTGCCGCTGGCCGCGTGCGAATCGTGATCCCGACCGTGTTCCGCAACGACTACCTCGTCGCGTTGAACGCAGTCTCCGGTGGCGTTGGTCGGGGCGAATCCCTATTGGCGGTGCTCGACTTTGCCCAGCAGTGGGTTGCCACCGTCGACTGGAGCAGCTTCGACGTCGCCGACCGCACCATGGTGGCATGCAACGCATACCTCGATCCCGTCAAAGCGGACGCGTCGGGGCAGCGTCTCGTCCTCCTGAATCGCTGACGAATCTATGTAGGCCGCTCGCCCGGCGGTCATCGTTCATCTTCCCGCAATTGGGCAAGCACGGAAGATGCCGTGGGGGTTGACGCCGGAAATGTGATCGGCTCTGGAAGCTGATTCAGCCTTGGCCAGGGGAGAGTGGGGTAGCGCTTGCGCATGGCCGCGATGGCGTCGTCGGTGGCGAGGTTGGTGAGCGCGATCATCGAACCCCGCTGCACCCGGTAGCGACCAAGAATCTGGGTCACCAGCATTGCCCGGCCACCCTCGGCAGCAAGGCGCAGCCACAGGTCCCAGTCCTCCCACCCGTAGACGAAATCGTCGTCGGCCCGGTACCCGCCCAGTCGCTGCCATGCGGACTTGCGCAGCATTGACTGGGCGTCGATGTAGTTGGCGCGGCACAGGCGATCGACATCCCACGCAAGCGCGCTGCGGATGTTTCGTTGATCACCGAAGTCCTCGAGGATCGCGTAGGCAGCATCGACATCGGGGTTGGCCTGAAGTGCGTCGGCGAGCTTGCGCAGGCAGGTGGGGTAGATCGTGTTGTCGGCGTCCATCACCATCACCAGAGGTGCGCGGGCATGCTCGAAGCCGCTGTTGCGGGCCGCCGCCAGCCCTTCGTTGGCGTCCTTGGCGATCAGGGTCATCGGCACCGACGGGTGATCGTCGATGAACTGTCGCACGACAGCATGGCTGCCATCGGTGGCGTGGTCTTCGACGACGATGATCTCGAAGCTGACCCCTTCGCTGCCGGCAATGCTGTCGAGCGTCTCGGTGACGACGACGGCGTAGTTGTACAACGACACGACCACGCTGACCTCGGGTGTGGCGCCCGTGTACGTCGGTGTGTCGAAGCGGGTGACGTGTTGCAGGCTTCCGTGGGTCAGTTGACACGCCGCTGCATCGAGCCGTTGCAACGCCGCGTTCTCGGCCATCGCCAACCGTTTGGCCGTGACCAGGGTCGGCAGGAACGGGCGGAACGCCCCCAGCCGTACCGGGTGAGGGCCCTGGCTGAAACCGAGCCGCCACGCGCCTTTGCGGACCATCGATGAGTTGGCGTGAGGGGCGATGTCGAGCAGGAAATCCTGCTCGATCCGGTCGAGCAACGGTGAGAGCGAGTTGACCAGTGCCAGTTCGCCGAAAGTGATGCGCCGTGCCTGCTCGGCCATGTCAGCGCGACGAGCTTCGTCGTTCAACAGGTCGTGCATGATGTCGGCCATCTCGTTGGGGGATGCCTCGACGAAGTGCACGCCGGCAACCAGGGGGTCGCAACCTTGTGATGGCTCGGAGACCACAACGCAGCCGTGCGCCATCGCCTCGATCGCTCGGGCCCAACGAAGTACGGCGCGTGTTGGTCGCCCGCGAGCCGATCGCGATGGATGTTGAGCACCAGCTTGGCCGACGACAGCAAGCGGTACTTGTCGGCACCGAACGCGGTCTGCGGAGTCGTCGCATCGATCGGCTTGTCGACGCCCACCAGCCGGAGGTCGGCGTTCAGGTTCCACAGGCGTGGCGCCAGTTCCGCCAGTGCCTCGCCGCGGCGATCGTCGAGGCCGCCCATGAACAACACGTCGATCGGGCGATCGTTCTGGGCTGGCGTGGTCTGCATCGAGGGCACCCCGCCGAGACGCAGCCGTTCGACCGTCATCCCAGCGCTGCGCAGCGCATCGGCCCCCTGATCGCTGATGTCGAGCGACAGCAGGCCACGACGACACGCATCGACAGCGAGGCGGAACCACGAGGTGCCGGGCTGCTCGGTGTTGACGCACACGCTGGCACCCGCGGCACGTTGCAACTCCTTGCGAGAAGCGGGATACAGCTCGAAGAACTCGTGAGGCGCGACGACGAGGTTGATCGATCCATCGGCGATGGGCAGCGCGTCGTCGATCACCTCGACGTCGCGGCCGGTCAATGCCGCGGCTTCAGCTATCCACGAGGCGATGTCGACCATGAACTGGTTGCCGCGGTTGGCGACGAACACCCTGACCGGAGCCACGTTCTATTGGCTCCGCGTGATCAGCCGAAACACTTTGCGCGGACCCCTGCCCAGCTTGCGCAACGCTCGCCCGACGACGCCCGACTTGTCGGGATGGTTGGCGCCCTCGCGCAACATCTCGCGCACGACCTTGCGGCGGCTGACAACAGTCGGGAGGTCGGCGACGAGCCGCCGAACCTCGTCGCGGCGCTGCAGTGACTCGGCGCGTAGTTCGTCGATCTCGACTCTCACGGCATCGAGCCGGCGACGCAGTTCGGCGTTCTCGGAACGGAGGTGGTCGAGTTCGTCGGAAGGCACCGTGGTAAAGATACGCCCAGGATGTGCATGCGCGATCGATCACTGGGGCAATGGCCGTGACCGGGCGCACCGCCGCGGTGCTCGTCGTGCCGAACGGGACTCATCGTCCCGAACCACTCGTCGTAGCTCTCGCCGCGTTGCATCCGACGTGGGAAGTGGCGGCGGTGTGGTGTGGTGACCCGCAGCTGCGACCACGATTGGATGGCGTCGCCTGGCTGGGCGGGGGCATCGACGCCACCACGGAGGTGCGACTGGTCGCCGGCGAGGTGTTGGTGGGGGAGTGGTGCCGAGCCGTGGATGCAGCGGCCGGGCTTCTGGCGGACGGCGTCGAACGGGTGGTGCTGTTGTGGGTCGGCGCTTCGGCTGTGCTGTCGGGACTGGATGCACTGGCTGTTGGCCAGCAGCCGATGACACTCGTGACCCGCGCGGTCGACGACTTGCCCGATGATGGGCTAGCGCCCAGCGAAGCCGACCTGATGAGCGCGGGTCTGTACAGCACCAGCGCGGCTGTGTTCTGTTCGGGGGCTGGGCCGGCGCTGCAGTGGCTGGCTGCGAATCTCACCGGCAACGCGAACGTTGGCCACGTGTTGGCGCGCGCTGCGAACCTGTTCGGTGCCGATGAGTGTGTCGACAAGTCGATCGGTGTGGGTTGGTGGCGATGGTCGGCTGCGGCGCCGGCGCTGCTCGATGTCGCCGGGTACGACGCGCTCAATCCGTGGACGCTCGATCCCGACGCGTCGCGGCCGATGCGCGTCGAGT
>JANOCR010000191.1:0-1596 GCA_031412355.1 Ilumatobacteraceae bacterium
AGTGGTGTGCGGCACAGATCTACCACTTCTGTCAAGCCTTGAATTTTCGTTCCAACACAGTTATGTTCGCACCCCGGCAGGCAATAATGCATGAGATGGCCGATTCTCGGGAACCTGCAGCGCCGAGCCGTCAACGGCTGATCGAGATGGCCCGTCGGGTCGTCGAGCATCATCGAAGCGTCGACGACCTGATCGGCGGTGTGTGGAGTGTGTTCCCGCACGGTTCGATCGCTGGCTTCGACGTCGGCGGAGACCGCTTCTACCAAATCGCCCGGCTGTTCCCCGGCGAGTCACCCGGCGAATCCGTCAGCCACCTCGACTTCGTGTCGATGGCCGAGCCGACCGACGAGTACCGGCGGCTGGCCGACAATCAGATCGACTTCCTCATCGATGTCGTTCGTGACGAGGACTACGCGACTGGCCGTCGGATCCAGCACGCGCTGCGCACCGGCACGAAGAACGAGTTGTACTTCGGTCGCAACGAAGGTGGCGCCCAGCACGTGCACCGCTGGATCGACAAGGTGCTCGCAGCCAGCGATGACGAACTCGCCGGCCTGTTTCGATAGGCGCCGCCGTGCGTGTGATCGTGTATGGGGCGGGTGCAGTCGGCAGTGTGATCGGCGGTCGCCTGCATCAAGGCGGCACCGACGTCGTGCTGGTAGCCAGGCAGGCGCACGCCGGGGCGATCGCCGAGCGGGGTCTCGCGCTGCGCACGGCACAGGGCACCGACGTCGTCGAGGTTGCCGCAATATCGTCGATCGGCCAGCTGAAGCCCAGCGAAGACGACGTGGTGATCATCACTGCCAAGACGCAAGACACAGCACAGATCCATGCCGAGGTCTTCGACTGGAATCCCGATGCCGCCGTGGTGTGCGGCACCAACGGTGTGGAGCACGAGCGTCAGGCCTTGCGACGATTTTCCCGCGTCTACGGCATGGTTATTCACTTACCCGCTCAGTTCGAAAAGGCCGGTGAGGTCACGGCGTTGTGCGCCCCGACGAACGCGATCCTGGATGTCGGTTGCTATCCGGTAGGTGTCGACCAGACTGCGGAAGAGCTCGCATCGTTGATCGACGCGTCGCCGCGATTGCTGTCCGAACCCGACGACGATGTAATGACCAAGAAGTACGGAAAGTTGCTGGTGAACCTGGGCAACATTGCGGACGCAGCGTGCGGCATCGCCGGGCGGAGGGCTGCTGTGGTTGCGGCTGCGATCGAAGAGGGACGCAACGTGTTCCGAGCCGCCGGCGTTCGATCGGAGCAATCACCTGAACGAGTCGAGCACTACAAGGAGCGCGCTGCGACCATGCAGTTCGACATCCCGGTCGGCGACACATTCATCGGAGGTTCCACGTGGCAGAGCCTGGTGAAAGGTGCGTCGACCCTCGAGACCGACTACTTCAACGGTGAGATCATCATGCTCGGACGCCTGCACGGCGCCGCCACCCCGACGAACGAGTTCCTGCAGCGTTACGCGGCGCGCCTGCTGCGCGGAGAGATCCCAGCGGGCTCGGTGACACCCGACCAACTCGACGTCGAGTGGCAAGTCTCGATGTGAGTCCGGTGTCGCCTTTTGGCGCGTGATCGGACTCACGC
>JANOCR010000192.1:0-12510 GCA_031412355.1 Ilumatobacteraceae bacterium
TCGAGCGCGCCAGGGCCCGGAAATAGGCACCATGTTTGGCACCTTTCGACCGATCCTGGCCCCGACAACGGCGAAGGCCCCGCCTCAGATGTGCTCTGAGCAGGGCCTTTGTGGTGGGCGTGACGGGGCTCGAACCCGGGACCTCTACCGTGTCATGGTAGCACTCTAACCAACTGAGCTACACGCCCGTGTAGGAGCGAAAGACTATCAGTCAGCGCAACCGCAGCGACACTTCGTTAGCCAGCAGGCGGCCCCTGCGGGTCAGTCGAACACGCTCACCATCGGTCACTACCAGGCCGTCGAGACCGGCGGTGTCGAGCGCCGCGACGGGCACACCGTCGCTCATTCGCAGCGCCAGTTGCAGCCCTTCGATGCGCCGCGTGTCTTCGTCGAGGTTCTCCCCTGCTGCTTCGGTCGACTCGTTGTCGCGCACCGCGGCGACGTAGCGCTCGGGCGTGCGAACGTTCCACCATCGATGGCCGTCGCGATGCGAATGGGCCGCAGACCCGAAGCCTCGATAGTTGCCCTGCTGCCAGTACAGGATGTTGTGGCGGCATTCGTGGCCGGGTTCGGACCAGTTGCTGACCTCGTAGTTCGCGAGCCCAGCCGATGACAGCAGGTCATCGGCCAATTCGTACTTGTCGGCCAGATCGTCGTCGTCGGGATGACGCGATGGGTCCTCCGCCAGTGGCGTGCCGGCCTCGATCGTCAATGCGTACGCGGACACATGTGGCGGCCCCAGCTCGAGCACGCCGAGCAAGGTTGTGCGCCAGTCGTCGAGGCTCTCGCCCGCACCGCCGTAGATGATGTCGAGGTTGAACGTCGAGATGCCGGCAGCACGAACCGCGGCGACGGCATTCGATACGTTGACGGGCACGTGGGTTCGACCTAGCGAGGCGAGCACCGATGGCACCATCGATTGCACGCCGATGCTGACCCGATTCACGCCAGCAGCAGCGTAGGTCTGCATCATCTCGAGGGTCACGTCGTCGGGGTTGCATTCGATGGTGACCTCGGCGCCGGGGGCCAACGGAACCCCGGCGAGAACCGCGGCAAGCTCAGCAGCAGGCACCCGTGTTGGAGTGCCGCCACCGACGAAGACACTGGTGACCCACGGAAGCGACGCACGCGAGATGTCGACCTGCAATGCGTCGAGGTAGTCGTCGATCACGTGGTCGCGATCCGTCCATGTGGCGAACGCGCAGTAGTCGCAGCGATGCCGGCAGAACGGGATGTGGATGTAGACGCCGAAGGGCTCGGCGAGGTGGCCTGTCACTACATCGGACGGAACAGCAGGTCGAGCGCATCGAGGCGCTGACCAACCTGGTCCACCGGCACGTCGAGCATCGCCGAGATCGCCCGAGTGTCGTCGCCGCGCACGGTGATGACCTTGCCGTTGAAGTCCTGGCGCTGAACCTGGATCATCTTCAGGAACCGCACCAACATCTCGAACGGCTGGCCACGCAACTGGCTCAACTTCAACAGGTCAATCGCAAGCTTCTTGCCGGCCGAGTCACCCTCGACCGGAGCCGTGATGTCTTCGCGCGGCAGCAACTGGTCGACGGGCACGTTGTAGAACTTGGCGAGTCGCTCGAGACGGGGGACCGAGATGGCCCGCTCGCCGCGTTCGTAGGCCCCAAGCACGGACGCCTTGAACTCCTCATGAGAGGTCGCTTCGACCTCCTGAAGAGACAAGCGCTTCTGCCTGCGGATGACCCGCAGACGTTCGCCTACCTTCCGGCTGTATGGAGATGCTGATACATCATCTTCATCGAACTCGCGCATTGGCCCCGCTCTCCTCCGCTAATTTTCCGCCTAGCCACATTGCATCGGCAACTGTGACAGATTTGTTGAGAAATTACAACTCTCCGTGGGAAATTAGGTCGGTTGGTTACGCTGCGTCAGCAAGATCGCCGCCGTGAGTGCCGCCGTTTCCACTCGCAGCACGTTCGCGGACAAAGACACCCTGCTGGCGACGGCGCCGAGTTCACCCTCGGTGAACCCACCCTCGGGACCAACGAGCACGGTGTCGATCTCGTCCGCGAGGAGATCGCCGTCGGGATCGGCGATCGCGCAGTTTGCCGCAGCCGCCGCTTCGTCAAACGGCACAACGTCGAGAACGCGCGGCAACCACAGCCGCCGTGATTGCATTGCCGCCTCCCGCGCGACGCGGCGAAGACGCTCGATCTGGCGATTCGCTCGGGCGGGCTCCCATCGCACCACACTGCGCGCGCAATCGACGAACCCAATCGATGCCATACCGATCTCGGTGAGCTTCTGAACCATCCATTCCGGGCGATCGCCCTTCGGAATCGCACTGAACACGCATGTCGGGCTTGGTGCGATTCCGCTCGTTTGCTCGGATTCCACCTCGATCCCACCGGTCGTCAACCTGGCTGTGGCCCACCCGCCCGCACCGTCGCAGATGGTGATGACATCGGAGTCGCGGACGCGCAGGACCCTGCGGAGATGGTGGTCGTCGGCGGCGGTCAGGTGCGGGTCGGCGAGCGATTCGACGAAAACGTGGGCTGCCGATCCACGCAGCAGCGGGTTCACGAGAAGGCGGATTTGATGCGCGAGAACAAGCCTTGCTCGGTGTTGCCGACCGACTCGCCGCGCGACTCGGCGTACTTCGTGAGCAGGTCAGTCTCGAACTCGCTGAGCTTGGTTGGCACCTGCACGCTGACACGTACGCGCAGATCGCCGCGGCCGCGCCCGTGGAGCCGGTGCACGCCGCGCTGGCGAAACACAAACTCCTTGCCGGGTTGCGTGCCGGCGGGCACCGAGATCTCTTCGTCGCCGTCCAGCGTGGGCAGCAGGATCTTGGTGCCTAGCGCCGCCTGGGCAATGGAGATCGGCAGTTCGGCCACGATGTCGTCGCCATCGCGGGTGAACGTCTCGTGAGCGGCGACGCGAATGTGCACGTACAGGTCACCCGATCCCCCGCCGCGCGGGCCGACGGCCCCGCGACCGGTGAGCCGCAACGTGGACCCGGTGTCGACGCCGGCGGGCACGTCGACCTGATACGTCTTTTGGGCAATCACCCGCCCCTCGCCACTGCACGTCGGGCACGGCGTGACGATGACCTGACCGAGGCCACCACAACGCGGGCATGCACTAGCTGTGACCATCTGGCCGAGCATGCTCTGTCGCACGCGTTGCACCTGACCGCGTCCGTTGCACTCGGAACACGTGACGGGTTGAGTGCCGGAACCGGCACCGGATCCGTCGCAATCCTCGCAACGCAGTGCAGTGCGCACCTCGACTGCCACCGTTGCACCGAACACGGCGTCGGCGAATGTGATGTCGGCCACGACCTCGAGGTCCTGGCCGCGCGGCGGACCAGCAGGGCCACCGCGCCCGCCACCACCGAACGGGCTGCCGCCACCTCCGAAGAATGCGTCGAACAGGTCACCGAAGCCACCTCCGGTGAACATGTCGCCGACGTTCGGTCCACCGGCGCCAGATCCGACTCCTGCGTCGCCAAAGCGGTCATAGCGCGCTCGAGTATCGGGATCGCTGAGTACCTCGTATGCCTGCGCCACTTGCTTGAAGCGGTCCTCGGCAGCCTGGTCGCCCGGTTTGGCGTCGGGGTGCAACTCGCGAGCCTTCTGGCGGTAGGCCTTCTTGATCTCGTCGGCGGTGGCGCTGCGCGAGACGCCTAACAGTTCGTAGTAATCGGCCACTATGCAGCGCCCTCCCCGAGTCGCTTGGCGAGGCGATCGCTGACCACCTCGACGGTGGCCAGTGCTTGCGGATAGTCCATGCGGGTCGGGCCGAGGATGCCGATGGTGCCGACCTGGTCGCCGTCGACCATGACAGGGGCGACGACCACGGAGCACACGGACAGCGGCTCGACACCATGTTCTGCACCGATGGCGACCGTAAGCCCGCGATCAAGGATGTCGCGAACCAACGA
Organism: Ilumatobacteraceae bacterium; assembly: GCA_031412355.1. Classification (GTDB taxonomy): domain Bacteria; phylum Actinomycetota; class Acidimicrobiia; order Acidimicrobiales; family Ilumatobacteraceae; genus JAENVT01. The sequence continues at coordinate 3,920 of JANOCR010000192.1, forward strand.
CACCACGACGTACTGCTGCTCGAGCGTGCGCAAGACGTTGCGCACCGTGTCGACAGCGTCGAAAGCGCGAGCCATCGACGATGCCCCGCCGACGAACACGGACTCGTCGTTGCCGCCCTGCCGCAGCGCTGCCAGGGCCGCAGTGCACAACGAATCGACCGCAGGGTCGCCCGACGAACGCGCCACATCGGCGGCCTCGATCGAGTGACCGACCATGCCCGCCTGCAGATGCGCCGACGCGGCGGCGATGCGCAAGTCCGACGTCTCACCGTCGAGGTCGATGTTCTGGCTGTCGATCGTGCCGTTGCTGAAGACGGCGACAACCAATGCATGCCGGGCGGAGAGCCCGACGATCTGCACGGAGCGCACGGTCGCCAATTCAGCACGCGGCCCAACGACGACCGCCGCATGTTGGGTGACTTGGGCGAGAAGATTGGTCGTCTGGTGAAGCAACTCCTCGAGGCGGCCATGGGCGGTGTCGAAGAAGTTGCCGACCCGCTGCGTCGCCAACAAGTCGAGGCGGCCGGGAGTAGTGATGTGGTCGACGAAGAACCGGTATCCCTTGTCGGTCGGCACCCGACCGGCCGACGTGTGCGGCTGCGCCAGGTAGCCCTCCTGCTCGAGCACGGCCATCTCGTTGCGCACGGTGGCCGAACTGACCCGCACCCCCGGCAGATCGGCGATGTGCGTCGACCCCACAGGTTGGGCCGTGCTGATGTACTCCTGCACGACGGCTCGGAGAATGGAGGTCTTTCGTTCGTCGAGCATCTGGCAGTCCAGGTTAGCGAGTGCTACCCGCTACGAGTCCGTATCGACGCAACGCTTCGGCGCGCTCGGCGGCGTGATCGACCATCTCGGCCGCGTAGGCCGGGGTGCCGAATTCGGGAATCCAGCGCCGCACGTACTGGCCATCGGGATCGAAACGCTGGGCCTGCGCGGTCGGATTGAAGACCCGGAAGTACGGCGCTGCATCGGTGCCGGTTCCGGCCGCCCACTGCCAGCCGTGGTTGTTCGACGCCAAGTCACCATCGATCAGGTGAAGCATGAAGTGTCGGGCACCCCACTGCCACGGCAGATGCAGGTCCTTGACGAGAAAACTGGCCGCGATCATCCGCACTCGGTTGTGCATCCATCCAGTCGCCATCAACTGGCGCATACCAGCGTCGACGATCGGGAACCCGGTGTGGCCTGATGACCACGATGCGAAACGCCGACGGGCGCGTTGATCGGTGTCGGTCTGCATCGCGTCCATGCGTCGATCGAGGTTGGCCCACGCCGAATCCGGCCGCCGGTGCAGCACGTCCGCGTAGAAATCGCGCCAGGCCAACTCCGATGAAAACGTGTCGTGGGCAGGCTCGGGCGCCAGGTCGGCGAGCATCTGGCGCGGATGCATCGCACCCCACCGGATGTCGGCCGACATCCGGCTGGTTCCCTCGATCGCGGGCAGGTCGCGTTGCCGGTCGTACTGATCGAGCGGACCATCGACAAATGCGCTCCAGCGCGCGCCCGCTGCTGCCTCGCCGACGTGGGGTAGCTCGCACGCAGGATCAATCGTCGACGGTGTGCCGTCGCAGGCGATGGCCGGTGCACCCCGCCATTCGACATCGGGGACTTCTAGTGGTCCAGGAACCCGATACGTCCGCCAGCGTTTGAAGAACGGAGTGAACATCGCGTACGGGGTGCCGTCGTCTTTCCGCACCGATCCTGGAGCCACGACATACGGTGAGCCATGACCGATCAGCCTTCGATCGTCGGCCCGCAGGTGGTCGGCAATCGAAGCGTCGCGACGCCGCCCGTAGGGCCCGAAATCTCGGGTTACGAAAACCGAATCCGCGCCGACCTCCGATGCGAATCGAGGCACGACCATTGCCGGATCGCCATGCCGATACACCAACGCGCCGCCCATCGCGTCGTCGAGGCTTTGCAAGGCCCGGTTCATGTATGCCCGGCGGGGCGCGCCGGCAGCCGCGAAGGCGGGGTCGATCACGAAGAGCGGTACCACGGGCAGGCCGGTCGCCGCGGCAGCCGAGAGTGCCTGGTGATCCGCCAAGCGGAGATCACGACGAAACCACATCACTACACAGCGCATACCACCGGAAGTCTCGCCTACGGTGTGGCCTCGTGCCCGATCCTGTAGCCGCCGGCCCGTCGCTGATCCTGCTGGTGCGCCATGGCGCGACGGAGTGGTCGGAGAACGGGCGGCACACCGGCCGCACCGACATTCCTTTGATCGAGAAGGGTCTGCGTCAGGCCGATCGCCTGCCGCCGTTGTTGGCCACCCTGTCAGAGGGGGCACTGCCGTTGGTGTTCACCAGCCCGTTGCAGCGCTCGACCGAGACGGCGCGTCGCGCCGTACCCGGCGTCGATGCAACGGTGGTCGACGCCCTGGCCGAGTACGACTACGGCGCCTACGAAGGACTGACGGCGGCGCAGATCGACGAGCGGCAGCCCGGCTGGAACCTGTTCGAAGATGGTTGCCCCGGTGGGGAGAGCATGCACCAGGCTGTCGCCCGTTGCGACGGCTTCATCGCCAAGCTCGAGCGCACGGCCGCCGGCCGCGCTGCGATCGTGTTCACCCACGGCCATCTCAGCCGCATCATGACCGCCCGCCTAGTCGGCCTGGCGCCCCAGGCCGGTGCGGTCCTGCAGAACGACACCGCCGCCGTAGGGATCATCGCCGACAAGCGCGGTCGGTATGTGATCACCGGTTGGAACATCCGCGCCGATTGAACGCCGGCGCGCCGTGGCACCAATGGCCACACCCACCAGTGCGATGACGCTGCCGTAGGCCAGGCTCCACTCGGCACTGACACGATCGGCAATCCACCCGGTGATCGGGGCGCCGATCGGCGTAGTGCCCAAGAAAGCGACCGCGCCGAGCGCCAGCAACCTGCCGCGCATGTCGGGCGGACTCTCCTGTTGGCTGATCGCATTCAGCGCGGCGATGAAAGCAGCCCCACCGCCGCCGAGCGGCAGACTGAACACATAGGCCACCCAGATCGACGGCGACCAGGCGACAGCGAATCCACTGAGGCCCAGCACCACGGCCGCGCCGAAGAACCACGCCGAGCCGATGCGCGGCCGGGCCGCTGTCAGCAGCGATCCGATCAAGCTGCCCACGCTGGTCACGGCCAGCAGCCATCCGAAGAGTTCCTTGTTGCCGAAGCGGAGATCGGAAAGCTTCAACAGCGACACGCCGTAGTTGAACGCGAACGTACCGATGACGGTGAACACCAGAAACAGGATCAGCAACCGGCGATTGTGCCGCACGAATCGCAGTGCCTCGCGGACCGGTTGCCCGCCGCGAGATGCCGGTGGCGACGGGTACAACTGCGTGGTGTCGACCCGCCAGATCGGCCACAGGATCGCCAGGAACGACACCCCATTGATGATGAACAACCATCCTGCGTCGAACCAGCGCAGCAGCAGCGCCGCCAACGCCGGACCGAAGATCCGTGAGCCGGTCATCACCGCAGTGTTCAACGAGACCACATTGGAGATGTGCCGTGGCTCGACCAGTTCGATCACAAACCCGCGCCGCGCCGGATTGTCGATCGCCGAGACCACACCGTTGGCCAGCGAGACGAGATAGATGACGGGCAGGGGCGCAGCGTCCGCCAGCGCAAGCACTCCCAGCAGCAATGCCAAGGCGGCCTGCCCACTTTGGGTCAGCATCGTCATCTTTCGCTTGTCGACCCGGTCGGCTATCGCGCCCGCCCAGACGCCGAGCACGAGCATCGGCAGGAACTGGCAGAACAGGGTGAACCCGACATCGGTGGCCTTGCCGGTTCGCTGGTACACCAGCAGCGACACCGCAGTCATCTGGACCCAGGATCCAATGTTGCTGAAGCTGAGGCCGAGGAAGAACAGGCGTGCGTTTCGGTGCTCGAGCGACCGAAACATCTGCGACTGGGCCATCGCCGCTATTTCTACCGGCATCGTCCGCGAGCGGGGCAATCGGCGGTCGTTCGAAAGTGGGCGGGTGGTACTGTGCGGCTGTGCTCGTTGCCGGCCGGAGAGTTGTGCTCGCTGCGATCCTTCCGGTCATCGCGGCCTGTTCGGCGGCCTCCCCCGAAAACCCAGGGGTGCGCGCCGGTGCCGTCTACGACACGATCGTTCGCTGGTTCGCGCAGACGTCAGCCGACGATCCTGATCCCCTGCCGGTGTTCATCGAATCGCGGGGTGAGGGTGCCTCGATCCAGCTCGACGTGCAAGCCGAGTTGATCCAGACGACTCAAGACCTCGCGACCGTGCGCTTCATCGACTCACGCGACGAGGCATTGGTCACCAACGAAGACGGCACAGTCGTCGTAGCCGACGGCGGCATTCTCATCCGCCTGGCGCCGGTGGTCGAAGAGGGCAGCGAGGTACGCCTCGACGTCGACGTGCACGAACTCGACGAGCATTTCCGAACATTGCAATTCACGTTGAACCTGGTGAACGACGTGTGGGAGATCGAGCTGCCGCCTGTCGTAGTGCCCGCTGGCTAGCCAGGCGTCACGTCGACCGTTGCGCTTGACCGCGACCGCGACCGCTCCCCGATCAGCGCTGCCGCAGCCTCGATCACCACCAGTGATTCCGCGCCCGTCGGATCCATCGTGCCGGCGGCGACGGCTGCAACAATGCTGTCCAAGGCCGTCCACGTCCTCTGCGCCACCGACTCGGTTGTCTCCGGGCTGCGCGCGTCGAGCACCCGCACGGCGCTGTCAGCGACGACGATCGCCACATAGTGATCACCTTGCTCGGCGAAGCGCATTGCTTCAGCCAGCAGTGCGAGCGGAAGTCCTTCGGTCACGTCGCGCCGTCGCTGCCCGAGCAACCAGCGACCGGCCTCGTGACGCAGCGAGAGGCGCAGCTCCGATGCATACGTGACTCCACCGAGGATCAGCACGGCGGCGACGGCAGCAAATCCCACGCGAGGCCCCGGATACACCAGCACGGCGATCGCCGCGCCGGTCACGTTGGCGAGCTGGAAGAGCAACTCGTTGCGTGCGATCACCCGACCGCGCATCAGGTGCGGCACGGCTCCGTACAGGGCGTCCATCGCGCGGGCGGCCACACTGCCGCCCAGCCCGATCGCCAGCGCGATCGCAACGATGCTGAGACTGCCGATCGTCAGCACGCCAAATGCGGACATAGCCCCGGGGACCAGCAACGTCAGCACCAGAATTCCATCCGACGAGAAGGCCCGGTGCAGACGCGGCGAAACCATCGTGCCGAGAAACGTTCCGATGCCGGCGGCGACCAGTGCGGCGACAAATATCCACTCGTCACCTCCGCCGCGCTTGATCGACAGGGCCAGCAGAAATGTCAGCGCACCCTCCGCGGCGCGGATTGTCGCGACCGCGGGCGCGGCCCGGCGGACGATGAGCGGCGTCTCGACGCGGATCACGATGCTCTCGACGCGGGCCTCGACGGCCGTCGTGGGTATGCGGGCCGCGAGAAATGCGGCCAGCACGAACACGCCGGCGGCGACAATCGGCAGCCACTCGACACCGACGAGCCCGATCAACGCGCCCCCGATCGCTGTGCCAACGCCGCCGGCAATGGTTCCCGTGCGGGCCAGGTGCCCGCTGGCGGTCACCAGCTCCGTTCGTTCGGGTGCCAGTTGGGCGACCATCGCAGTCTTCGCCAACGCATACGCCTTGCGCGACAGCAAGATGCCGAAGACCAGCGGATAGAACGCGAGCGACAGCAGCGAACTGGCGAGTAGCAGTGAGAACACAGCGCGGGTGACGTGCGAGCAGATGACGACGAAACGGGATCCCGCCCTGATGCGATCGAGCGCGGGACCGACTACCTGTGCGACGATCGCAAGCGGCGCAGCCGTTAGCAGGAGGTACAACAGGATTCGGCTGCGCGAGGCCTCGAGCGAGACGCTGAAGAACAGCGACCCGATCAGTGAAAGCGTGATCAGCGAGTCGGCGATGTCGTCGACTGCGTGGGTCAGGGTCAGTCGGCGAATCGCAGGTGGGCCGGCGACGGCATCGGCTAAGCGCGTCGCCAGGGTCGGCCTCGCCGTGTGCCCCCCAGCAGATGCTCGTGCCACTACAAATGAGTATCGCAGAGAGTGACGCCGGGCGTGGTCGTATGGTGATCAGTCGTCGAGCTTGAGGGCAGAGATGAAGACGTCGCCGGGAACCTCGACGCGACCGATCGACTTCATCTTCTTCTTGCCCTCCTTCTGCTTCTCGAGCAGCTTGCGCTTCCGGGTGATATCGCCCCCGTAGCACTTGGCGAGTACGTCCTTGCGCTTCGCCTTCACCGTTTCGCGGGCAATCACCTTGCCACCGATGGCCGCCTGGATCGGAACGTCGAACATCTGCCGAGGAATGAGTTCCTTCAACTTCTCGCACATGCGGGCGCCGTAGGCGAACGCCTTGTCGCGGTGCACGATCGTCGAGAAGGCGTCGGCCGGCACGCCGTTCAGCAACAGGTCGACGCGCACCAGTTGGCTGCGCTGATAGCCGCTCAACTCGTAGTCGAGGCTGGCGTAACCCTGGGTGCGGCTCTTCATCTGATCGAAGAAGTCGACGACGACCTCGGCGAGAGGGATCTGATAGTGCAGCTCGACGCGTTCGGGCGACAGGTACTCGAGCTTCGAGAGCTCACCACGCCGCGACTGGCACAGCTCCATCAACGTGCCGGTGTAGTCCTTCGGCGTGATGATGCTGACCCGAAAGAACGGCTCCTCGATGTAATCGATGTTCTGTGTGGGCGGGAGGTCGGCAGGGTTGTCGACCAGCTCGACCTCGCCGTTGGTCTTGCGGACGCGGTACTCCACGCTGGGAGCAGTGGCGATGAGGGCGAGGTTGAACTCGCGCTCCAGTCGCTCCTTGACGATCTCCATGTGCAGCAGGCCGAGGAACCCGCATCGGAACCCGAACCCCAACGCGCCGGATGACTCGGGGCTGTAACTGATGGACGCATCGTTGAGCTTCAGCTTCTCGAGACTCTCGCGCAGTGTCTCGAAGTCGTCGCCGTCGATCGGGAACAGACCACAGAACACCATCGGCTTCGGATCGTGGTAACCGTCGAGGGCCTCGATCGCACCGTGAGCGAACGTCGTGACGGTTTCACCGCTTCGCGCTTGGGCCACGGTCTTGATCCCAGCGATCAGGTAGCCGACCTCCCCCGGCCCGAGCTCGGGTACGGGGGTCGGAACGGGTCTGCGGACACCGATCTCGATGGCCTCCTGCGGCGTGCCGGCCTGCATGAACATCAACTTCGCGCCATCGGTCAGTCGGCCGTTCATCACCCGAATCGAGCTGACCACGCCTCGATACTGGTCGTATTGACTGTCGAAGATCAGGGCCTGCAGGGGGGCGTTGGGATCGCCTGTCGGGGCCGGAATGCGCGCGACCACGGCGTCGAGCAGGTCCCCTACTCCGTCGCCGGTCTTTGCCGAGATGCGCAGGATGTCTTCGGCGGGAATCCCCAGAACGGTCTCGATCTCCATCGCGTACCGATCGGGATCGGCGGCCGGCAGGTCGATCTTGTTGAGTGCGGCGACGATCTCGAGATCATGTTCCATCGCCAAATAGCAGTTGGCCAGGGTCTGGGCCTCGATCCCCTGCGCTGCGTCGACGACTAGCACCACACCTTCGCAGGCCGCCAGACTGCGGCTGACCTCGTAGCCGAAGTCGACATGGCCAGGGGTGTCGATGAGGTGCAATGTGTACCCCTTCCAGTCGACGCGCACGTTCTGAGCCTTGATCGTGATGCCCCGCTCGCGCTCCAGATCCATGGTGTCGAGGTACTGGGAGCGCATGTCGCGTGCGTCGACAGCGTTGGTGATCTCGAGAATGCGGTCGCTGAGAGTGCTCTTGCCGTGGTCGATGTGGGCAATGATCGAGAAGTTGCGGATGCGTGAGAGGTCCATGGCGTGGTCGATAGATGCTACCGGCGAGTCTGATCCCGTGGTTGGAGCGTCGTAGCGCCGCTGTTAGCCTTGCCGGGCTTATCAACCTGCGAGCCGAGTAATCAAGAGAGTCTCCCAACGTGGCAAATATCAAGAGTCAGAAGAAGCGAATCCTCACCAACGCCAAGGCCGCCGAGCGTAACAAGGCGGTCAAGAGCGAGCTGAAGACGCGTAGCAAGAACGCCATCAGCGCCATCGGCAGTGAGACCGGCGAAGAGTCCTTGCGGCTCGCCGTGAAGCGCCTCGACATGGCTGCAGCAAAGGGCGTCATTCACAAGAACCAGGCTGCGCGTCGCAAGAGCCGGCTGATGAAGAAGATCAACGCCGGCGCCTAGGTCACTCCTCCGATTGGTCGTGCCCGGAGGTGGACCACTGCCTGGTCCCGAACCCTCGCCAATCGTCTGTGACGTTATGAGCCAACCCGCCCGGTCCGGAACCCTCCCGAATCGTCCGTGACGTTATGAGCCAACCCGCCCGGTCCGGAACCCTCCCGAATCGTCCGTGACGATATGAGCCAACCCGCCCGGTCCGGTTTCGTCACCGACGATTGGGGAGGGGTGATGAGGGCGATGGGTGGGCGATGTGTGGGCCGGGGGTGCAACGGTCCTTGGCGTGCTGAGGGCGATGGGCAGTACGGACAGAACGGCGTTGGGGCGTGTGACGGCGCCGG
>JANOCR010000193.1:0-4090 GCA_031412355.1 Ilumatobacteraceae bacterium
TGCGCCGGCCGGAGGTCTTCGAGTCGTTGCTTCACGGCACCCGAGTCGATAAGTTCACGGTCTCAACACAGCTGTTCTTTGCGGTGCTCATCCACCGCGCCGCCGACGAACTGATGTCCAGCGATTGGGTCGACGAATGGGCAGGGCCCGGTTGCCGCCTTCCGGTGTTCGACGTCGAACCCCTCGTCGAATTCGCCGATGCACCCGCGCGGTTGCAGTTCACCGCTCAACTCTTGGCCAGCTTCGCCGTACCCGAGGCAACCCCGGTGCCCGCCGACCGACTCGATCTCGACGAGCTCGTCGACTGGCTCGATGCCGTCGAGCCGACGGATCACATCGTGCTGCTGCGCCAGCTCGGCGATCTGGCTCTGTTCCGTGCCGGCGTGTTTCCCGACAGCATCGGCGCCAAGGCCCTGTCATCGGCACAGGCCGAACATCTCGGCCGGTCGGTGCGCATGACCGACGACGAGCTGAACCAACTCGTCGACCATGGCTCGGCCTCGCCGGGACTCGACGCGCTCGAAACCCTCAGCTCGGCCTGGTACCGCGCCGCAGCCGAGAGCTCACCATCTGCACCCGTGTTGCTGCGCGACGTCGCCTGCCGCATCCGTGCTGCGCGACGCTTCTTGAACTACGCCGCCGACCACTACCTGCATCGGTCGCAGCCGCGCTGGGCACCCGGCTTCTAGCAACCCCCACTGCTCAGCCAACGCCCGGTCTGTACGGGCGCGCCCATACGCCACCCGCGGCACAAATCGCGCCCACAAGAAATGGTCGGGCGCGAGTTTGGCTACTCGTGGCGTGATGTCGCGCCCGACAGCAAGGCGCGGCCGGTGCGAAGGAACTGCAACGCGACCTCAGTCGGATTGTCGACGGTCACGAGCTGCGAGAGCGACAACACGGCCCCGTTGAAGCTCGTTGCATTCCAGTACGCGTTGGCAAGGGATGCCCCCCACGGACCGACGTACATGTACGGCTCGGGGTGGCCCTCATCGCCCGCCGACGCCCCATAGTTGGCTCGCCTGGCCTCCTCGGCATCCTCGGTGTAGAAGGCTTGATCGAAGTGTTCGGGCCACAAGATCAGAGGCGACGGATGGGCGTCGGCGATCTCACGGGCGAACTGCTCGAGCACCTCGGCGGTCAACGCATACCAAGCTGCCAACGTTTCCGCGGCGCTTCGATCGACAGCCAACGGATCGGCGGGCTCGAATGTCGTCGCCGGCGGGTACAGCTCGCTGGGGAAGCCTGCTTCGATCCCCACGAATGCAGCGGCCTCGCCGATCGTGGTCAGGGAAGTGCGCCGTGATCCGGTGGGTTCGTCAACCACCAGTACGTCGCCGTCTACACGGATTCGACTTCCATCGCCGAGCAATGGAGTGGAGAAACCGCCGGCGAATGCGGTCAGCCTGATCTCGCCGTCGTCGACATATCGCGCCTTGGCCACGATGTGCTCGGCGATCCGATGTAGGGCATTGCGAGTCGAGACGAAGGCGTCGATGTCGTCAACGGGTAGCAGTGTGGTCACGACAGGTCCTCCTACTTGATCGCTAGCGCGTTGGGCGGTGTCGCCACGCCGTGGGGGATGTTGAGTGGCGCCGACACGAACATGCACTCGTACCGCCCATCGGTTGCGCAATCCTCGGCGAGGGCCGACAGGTCGAACATCTCTCCCAACGGGATACCGAGCATGGGCAGCAGCAACGAGTGGGCGAAGACCTCGTGCATTCGTTCGGGATGGTTGGCCTTCAACTTGGCCACGTCGTCGCGGCTCCGCCCGGTTCCCTGTGGCCACACTTCGACAGCGGGGTTGTCGGCACCGATCGCGGCGATGTGCAGGTCCCACAGGAACTCAGCGGTGCGCTCGCCCGACGGCAGACCGGGCGCCCTGAGGCTCTCCCGATCCGCGGCAACGGCGCGCATGGCCGCGTCGGTCGAGGTCTCGTACCACTCGGTCCAGCCCGTGCGCATCAACAGCACATCGCCAGGCTCCAGCGGCGATCCCTGCGCGGCGAGCGTCGCGAGTATGTCGTCGGGCTCGATCACGTCGGACTCGCCGCATTGCAGCGGCCGTCCCTCAGCGGCGCGCCAGCGACCGACATCGCACAGCACTGCCCGACCGGCGATGCCACGACGGGCCCAGTGGTGCACGCCGTGATCGGCGTCGGGCACACCGTCGTAGAAGCCATTGGGCACGTTCTTCACATGGCGGAAGCCGTCCCACTGCGACGAAGACTGGGTGTTCCACTGGTGCAGCACATCGTCGTGCCCGGTGGACCGATCGAGCACCTCGTGCCTGTGCTTCAGCCTGTCGAAAAGCGGCGGATCCGGGAGAGCGGCCGACCAGTTGAGCGCGAACACCTTGCCTCGGGTCACCAGCTTTGCCGCGGCAACCACCTTGTCGGGTGTCATCAGGTTCAAGCAGCCGAAGTAGTCGGGGCCGTCCGCTCCCATCAGTCCCCAACTCGCGGGCAGATCGTTCACCTTCGGCAGGTCGCGATAGGACGGCAGGTTGCGATCGGGCGGCATGTCGGGCGGCACGGGCATGAGTCGCATCGTATGTGTCGAAGCTGGCACGATGACTGCCGTGATGAACGTAGTGGCCGGCGACGACAAACATGCCCGCTGCTCGTGGGGAGCATCGACAGCCGACTATGTCGCGTACCACGACACCGAGTGGGGGTTCGGCGTCGCCGACGACCATCGCCTGTTCGAGAAGCTGTGCCTCGAAGGGTTTCAGTCGGGCCTGTCGTGGCTCACCATCTTGCGCAAGCGCGACAACTTCCGCACCGCGTTTGCCGGGTTCGACCCGCGCCTCGTCGCCGATTTCGACGAGCACGATGTCGATCGGTTGCTCGGCGATGCAGGCATCGTTCGCCACCAGGGCAAGATTCGCTCGACCATCAACAACGCATCGCGGGCGCTCGAACTGATCGACGAGTTCGGCTCGATCGCCAACTACATGTGGCCGCACGCAACGTTCGGCGAGGCGCCCACAGAGCTGCAGTCGCTGACGCCGACCTCTACGGCGATATCCAAGGACCTGAAGAAGCGCGGCTGGACTTTCGTCGGGCCGACCACGGTGTACGCCTTCATGCAGGCAATGGGCTTGGTCAACGACCATCTCGATGGATGCTGGGTGCGAGAACGATCCGACCGGGCGCGCCGCAAGGTGTACCGCCAGTACAGGAAGAGGTGAGCGCACAATGAGCGACTTCGATCGCTTCGAGGCAATGAGCTTCGATTGCTACGGCACGCTGATCGACTGGGAGACGGGCATTGCCAACGCCATGCGGCCGTGGGCTGCGCGTCACGGCATCGATCTCGACGATCAGGCGCTGATCGCCGCCCACGGTCGGCGCGAATCGGGCGTGCAGGACGAGACACCGGGCGCGCTCTACCCGACCATTCTCGGTGAGACGTTGCGCAGGGTGGGCGCCGATCTCGGTGCACCGGTCACCGACGCCGACGCTGCCGCGTACGGCAGTTCGGTGAAGGACTGGCCGGCCTTTCCCGACACCGCAGCGGCATTGTCTCGCCTGTCGAAGCACTTCAAGTTGATCATCGTCAGCAACATCGACAACGCCTCGTTCGCGGCCAGCAACCCGCGGTTGGGGGTGACCTTCGATGCGATCGTGACCGCCGAAGATGTCGGCTCGTACAAGCCGCGCCGTGATCACTTCGACCGGCTGTTCGAAGAACTGGACCGGCTCGGCGTCGGTCGAGACCGGCTGGTGCACGTCGCCGAAAGCCTGTTCCACGATCACGAGCCGGCGGCCGCGCTCGGGTTGCCGTCGGTGTGGATTCACCGCCGTCACGACAAGGGCGGCACCGGTGCTACGGCCACGCCTTCGGGCGATGTGTCGCCCACGTGGAGGTTCACATCGATGGCCGCGTTCGCCGACGCGGCGACTCCGCAGTAGAGCGCACTGAGCTCTTCGGCAACCCCCGCCAACCGGGCGCGCACAGCGGGCGGTTCGAGCACCTCGACGAGACGTCCGAATCCGGCGAGCTCGCCGGCGACCGACCACTCGCTCTGGCTGCGGATCTCGACCTGCACCCTGCCGTCGTCGATGGCCATGCCGATCCTGAG
>JANOCR010000194.1:0-6253 GCA_031412355.1 Ilumatobacteraceae bacterium
CACACAGCGAGCCCGTCGATACGGCTTAGACCCGGTGGCGCGGCCTGTGTCGGATGAGCCAGCCGATCACCAAGCCGGCCAACGCGGCCAGCACGATCACGATCCAGATAGGTGCCTGGGTGTCGCCAAAGGCGTATCCAACGCGTACATCATTGCTGTTGTCCATCGCGATCACGACGATGACTGCGACGATCGCCGCAATGAAGACCCAACGGATCAGCTGCGCGGCGTCACGTCTGTGGACAGCACCTGCGTGTTCGCCTACGTCATCGCTCATCTCGTACCTCCATGTGCCTTGTTGCGACTGTGGTACCCCACGCCGGCATTTCTCAACCGGATCAGCTCTTGACGCGGCCCGTTTCGTAAGCCCACATGGCGATCTCGACGCGGTTCCGAGCGCCCAGCTTGGTCATCAGGCTTGCGATGTGGGTCTTGGCCGTGCTGAGACTGATGTGCAGCTCTGCGCCGATCTCGGCGTTGGTGCGACCCTTGGCCACGGTGAGCAAGACCTCCTCCTCGCGATCGGTCAAGGGCTCGATGGGTTGAGCCGGTGGTGTGCTGGCGCGTCCGTCGGAGAACGTGGCGAGGAGTCGAACCGTCACGCTGGGGGCGATCAAGGCGTCGCCGTTGGCTGCGGCATGTACTGCCTGCACCAGAAGCGCCGGGCCGGCGTCTTTGAGCAAGAAGCCGCGCGCTCCTGCCTTCAGGGCGCCATGAACATAGTCGTCGAGATCGAAGGTCGTGATGATGACGATGGCGATGGGATCATCGACGTCGGGCCCGGCGAGCTGTCGGGTGGCCTCGATTCCATCCATCTCCGGCATACGGATGTCGAAAAGACACACATCCGGGCGCAGTTCGCGGGCGAGTTCAACGGCGTCACGCCCGTTGGCGGCCTCACCGATCACCTCGATGTCGGGCTGGGCGTCGAGGATCATTCTCAGCCCAGCGCGCACCAAATGCTGATCATCGGCAATGATCACGCGGATGGTCATGTGGGGACGCCATCGCGTGGCAGGACGGCAGTGATGGTCCATCCACGGTCAGCTCTCGGTCCGGCCTCGAGGGTGCCGCCGAGGAGCTTGGTTCGTTCGGCCATGCCAATGAGCCCATAGCCGACGGGCGACGTGGCGCCGAACGGGCTGGGGTCGCCGTCGTCGCGGACGGTTAGGCGAACGGAGCTCTCATCTCCAGCGACCGACACGTCGATGCGAGTTGCGTGGCGGGCGTGCCGGACCGCGTTCGTGATCGACTCCTGAGCGAGGCGGTAGATCGCTGCCCCGACCGAGGGCCGGAGATCATCGAGTCCTCCCGATAGGTGCACGTCGACGCGCGGCGAGTCTCCGGCGTGGCGGCCGAGCAACCTGATGTCGGCGACGCTGCGCTGCGGTGCGAGGTCCGGGCCTTCTCCCTGACGGAGTGCGGCAACCATGATGCGCATCTCGGCGAGCGTCTTCGACGCCTCTCCTTCGATGACTTCGAGGACATTCACGGCGGCGGCGGGGTCGTTCGCGGCAACGGTTCGACCGGCCTGGGCCTGAATGATGATCGCCGACACATGGTGGGCGACGGTGTCGTGCAGTTCGCGCGCCAACTGCTCGCGCTCGCGCAGCTTGACCTGGTCGACCTCACGGACTCGGGACGTGGTCCTGTATCGCATGGCCGCGCCGAGCGCTGCAGGGAACAGCAAGAAGACAGTCGCGGCCAGTGTTTCGCCGACACTGTTGACGGCACCGGACCCGTTGGGAATGTGACCGAACAGCATGATCGCAAGTCCGATTGCGCATTCACGACCGGATCCCCAACGAAACAGCGAGTAGGGCAACACGATCAGCCATGCAGTCGCGTACAGCATCGCCGAGTGGTCGGCACCGACGATCGTGACTGCCTCGCTCACCGCGTGGGCAGCGAAGACGACAGCGACCACGGCGAGCGGGTGGGTGCGACGCCACAACAGCATGAACACCGGCGCGACACCAAGGACGAGTGCGACGGGTCGCCACCCAAGATCCTCGCGGAAGATCGCTTCGAGTACTGCCGCGGGCACAAGCAGACCCACCAGCACCCAGTCGCGCCACACCCGCCGCGGCGGATTCGGCACGCGGGGTTCGGCCCAGAGTTGCCGGACGACGTCGATCACCACCACCCAAGCATAGAGACCGTCAAGCGACGACAGATCGGCCGAAAGTACGGTCCTCGCCTCGCCCGAACGGCCAGTCGAGATTGGACCAATCGATCGATGTGAATGCCGACGCAAGTCGCCAAGCTGCGTCTGTCTGGTCGTCCATCGGGACCACCGCTTCGAGGAGGAACGTTCAATGTCGCATGCCCTGTATCGATTAGGTCGGTTCGCGGCGCGCCGTCCATGGGCCGTCATTGGGGTGTGGGCCATCGTGGCCGTTCTGGTCGTCGGCGCCTCTGCAGGTTTCGGCCGCGACCTAGAGGACGCCTTCGAAGCTCCAGGGCTCGACTCGACTGCCGCCCTCGACCTGCTCACGGCTGCCCAATCGGAGTCCGCCGGACCGACAGCGCAGGTGGTGCTGACGCCGCTCGATGACACCTCGACGTTCTTCGCCTCCGTCGAAGCGAGGAACGATGTGGCCGCGGTCCAGGCAGCGGTCGCCAACTTGCCCAACGTGATCGGCACGAGCGATCCGGCCGGTGCGCTGGCGGCCGGACCAGAGTTCGTTGCGGCGAGCGGTGCGGTGTCGCCCGACGGACGGGTCGCCTTGATTCGCGTTCAGTATCCCGTGATCGACCAACTGACCAAGGCCGACCTCGAGAATCTCAAAGCGCTCGCGGTCGAAGCTCGTCCGGACTCGGTGTTGCAGATCGAACTGAGTGGCGATCTCTTCTTCACGTTCGAGGAACCCGAGACGGGGGTTGGCGAGATGATCGGCTTGATCGCCGCAGTCGTCATCCTGCTCCTCGCGTTCGGGTCGCTGATTGCGATGGGCCTCCCGATCGGTTTGGCGTTGTTCGGTCTCGCGCTCGGGATCAGCTCGATGTCGTTGATCACCTACCTGATCGAGATCCCGAGTTGGGCCCCGCAGGTCGCCAGCATGGTCGGCCTCGGAGTGGGCATCGACTACGCCCTGTTCATCGTCACCCGGCACCGCGAGTTCCTGGCACGCGGGATGTCCGTCGAGGAATCGGTGGGGCGCGCGGCCGCGACCGCGGGCAAGGCGGTGATCTTTGCCGGTGGCACCGTCGTGATCGCGATCCTTGGTCTCGCAGTCGCCGGGGTTCCGTTCATGACGTCTGCGGGAGTCGCTATCTCGGTCACCGTCTTGCTGATGGTGGTCGCGTCGATCACTCTGCTTCCTGCGTTTCTCGGCCTCGCCGGACACCGGATCAACCGCTTCGGAATTCGACGACATCGACCAGACAGCGCCGCCACGAGCGCCGGCTGGGAACGTTGGGGTCGTCACGTGTCCAAGAACGCGTGGGCGTACGCCATCGGAGTCACGGCGATACTGCTGGCGCTGACGGCGCCGGTGCTTTCGCTGCGCCTGGGTTTCCCGGACGAGGGTTCACAGCCCGAGACCCGTACCCAGCGGCGGGCGTACGACCTGGTCGCGGACGGCTTCGGCCCGGGCATCAACGGCCCACTGGTTGTTGCCATCGACATCTCGCAAGACACCAGCGTGGTCGAACCCCTGCGCGAAGCGATCCTGGCCGATCGAGGTGTTGCCAGCGTGACGCCCGCACAGGTGAGCACCGGGGCTGGCGTGGCGACGCTCATGGTGTTCCCCACAACAGCACCTCAAGACAAGGCAACGTTCGACACGATCGACCGTCTCCGAGCCGAGGTCTTCCCGCCGATACTCGACGGCAGTCCAGCGCTGGCACACGTGGGGGGCCAGACGGCGACCTTCGGCGACATCGGTACTCGCGTCAACGATCGGCTCCCGCTGTTCATTGCGGCGGTGATCCTGCTGTCTTTCCTGTTGTTGACCGTCCTGTTCCGATCCGTGGTTGTGCCGCTGAAGGCTGCAGTGATGAACCTGTTGAGCATCGGCGCCGCGTATGGCGTCTTGGTGATGGTCTTCCAATGGGGGTGGGGCAAGAGCCTCATCGGTCTGGAATCGACTGTGCCGGTCCTCGCTTTCATTCCGATGTTCATGTTCGCGATTCTGTTCGGACTGTCGATGGACTACGAGGTCTTCCTGCTCTCACGAGTGCGTGAGGAATACCTTCTCACGGGCGACAACGACACATCGGTTATCCACGGCATCGCCAGCACGGCGCGGGTGATCACGTCGGCCGCGCTGATCATGATCTCGGTATTCGCCGGCTTCGTGCTGGGCGCAGATCCAATCACCAAGATGATGGGCCTTGGCCTGGCCACCGCGATCTTCGTCGACGCCACCATCGTCCGGATGGTCTTGGTGCCGGCAACGATGAAGCTGATGGGCAACGCCAACTGGTGGCTTCCCGGCTGGCTCGATCGACTCCTCCCACGCATCGACATCGACGGCGAATCGGGACTCCCGGAACCCGAGGTCGAAGCCGAACTGATGGCGCCGGCCGCTCGAGAAGACGTGTTGGTCTGACCATGACGACTGCAACTTCTTCTCCGATCTACGCGGTTCGGCTCGAGATCGACTACCCCGATCGCAAACTCAACCGGGTCACCTCAGCGTTCCGGGCCGTCACAGCCCTCCCGATCGTGTTGCTCGTCTGTCTCATCAGCTGGGGACGTTCGTCCGGGCTGCTGACTGTGCCGCTCGGCCTGATGCTGGTCGTGCGACGAAGATACCCACGCTGGTGGTACGACTGGCACCTCCAACTGGAGCGATTCGAGACCCGAGCGTTCGGGTACGCGCTACTGCTCGACGATCAATACCCGTCGTCGGAAGACGAGCAGGGTGTCCACTTGGAGATGGACTACCCCGATGCTCAGCAGGACCTCAACCGCTGGCTGCCGCTGGTGAAGTGGTTCCTCGCGATCCCGCACTTCGTGATCCTGGTTGTGTTGACGATAGGAGTAGTCGTTGCATCGATTGCTGCATGGTTCGCCATCTTGTTCACCGGTCGCTATCCCCGCCGACTGTTCGAGTACGTCGTCGGTGTGTTGCGTTGGCAGAAGCGGGTCACGGGCTATGCCTTCACCCTCGTCACCGACCAGTACCCACCGTTTCGGCTCGCACCGTGAGACTCGCCCGCCGGTGCGCAGTCGGGCTCAGACCGAACCGACGCTTGAAGGCTGTCGAGAATCCGAATGGGCTTGCATAGCCCACTCGCGAGGAGGTCGGGCTGCAAGGGTTCCGGCAGACTGCAGCCGGGGTGTTCACCGCGGGTAAGCACGTGGAGGTAGACCATGACGACGACCGACTATCCGACGAATCCCAAGGAGCTGACCACGGAGTGGCTCACCGCCACGCTCGATGCCGCCGGTGCGCTCGGAGGAGCCGAGGTGACGAGCTTTTCGACTTCGCCCGTCGGCGAGGGCATCGGCATGTTGGGGATCCTCGCGCGCGTCGAGATGGACTTCGACAGGCCTGCGCCGGAGGCACCTCAATCGGTGATCGCCAAGTTCCCGAGCGCCGTGCCGGGCGAACCGCGAGATCGGGATGACCTACCGGCTGTATGAGCGCGAGGTCAACTTCGACACCCGCATCACCTCAGAGATCGAGGGCCTCGCTGCGCCGCGCTGCTACGGCGGGCAGTACGACCCGACGACAGGTGACTCGTTCCTTTTGCTGGAGGATCTCGCCGCGTACCGGACCGGTGATCAGGTGGCGGGCTGCACCGCGGCCGAGGCGATGATGATCCTCGATGCGGTGATCCCGCTGCACGCGAGGTACTGGAACCGGAACAACGACCCGCTGCTCGAGGGCGTGACAAAGGTCGACGACCCATATCAGATCGAAGGGATCGCCGGCGGCTGCGCCGTCGGCTGGGATCCCTGTGTAGAGATGTTCCCCGAAGCTATGCCCGACGAGATCCGAGCGGTGAAGGAAGCCTTTCTCGCCGCTGTGCCCGAACTGCACCGCATGGTCGGACGCCTGGAGCAGACGGTCATCCACGGTGATCTCCGCCTGGACAACATGATGTTCGGGGACACGGCGGACCAGCGACCGGTGGTCCTGCTCGACTGGGCGTTGACCAAGACGTCGGGACTGCACGATGTGGCCTACCTCGTGTCCCAGAACGTCGACCTGGAGGAGCGGCGCGCGCACGAGCCGGCGATCACCGAGCACTACCACCGCGGCCTGCTCGACCACGGGGTCGGGGGCTACTCCCTGGA
>JANOCR010000195.1:0-4304 GCA_031412355.1 Ilumatobacteraceae bacterium
GGAATCGACCAGGAACAGCACGACATCCGCTGTCTTGACGGCGGCCTCGACCTGTCGGCTGACCTTGACGTCGAGGTCGTTGCCACCGGGCAGCCAGCCACCCGTGTCGACGAGCGTGAAGTGCACGCCGAGCCAATCCGCTTCGGTCTCTTTGCGATCGCGGGTCACGCCGGGCCGGTCCTCCACGATGGCGACCTGCTCGCCCACGATCCGGTTGAAAAGGGTGCTCTTGCCGACATTCGGGCGCCCGACGATGACAACGGTTGGCAATGTCATGATGCGGGCTCCAGCGCCTTGCGTAGTGAGATGCCGTCGGTGGCGACGACCTCGACCGAGCGAGGAAGCTCGTGGATGGTGGTGCCATCGAGGAAGCGGCCTTCGGACAGGCACACGTCGGGCAACAGGTAGCGATGGCCAGCGGGTTCGGCGGCCAGCACCCGTTGCAGGTCATGACCGACCATCAACCCGGTGACTGCAGTGTTGCCTCCGAAGAACTCGTTGGCCACGGGAACGACCCTGATGTCACCGCGACCCAGATCAGCGACAAGCGGCGAGATCACCCTGGCTCCGAACTCGCCGGTGAGAATGCCGATGGGAGCATTGCGACGTGCTCCTAGCCGCAATGCGGTGCCATCTGTGCCGCAGGAACGAGCGCGCAGACCGGTGTAGGCGGCTGGGTTGGGCGGCGCGTCGACTGCGGCGAAGAAGCCCGCCTGAGGAGTCGTCGGAGCCGGTGCGCGCCCGCTGAACTCCATCTCGAACGTGCGCGCCATGCCGATACCGTCCTCGTGCATCGAGAAAGCCCCGTAGGTGTCCTCGGCCGGGAAGGGTCGATCGGCCATCAGGTAGTACTCGTCTGCGGCGAAGACCATGCGGTGGCCGAGGGTGTGCAAGAACACGTCTTGCCAGTCCTCGATCGCGTCGACCATCGCCGACGCCTCGTCGTGCGTGTGCAGTCGCATGGCCGATTCCTTGTTGAACTTGCTCAGTCCCAGCGGCACCACCGCGACCGATTCCAGCTCGGGGTACTCGTCGAGCACGCCGGCCATCGTGCGGTCGAAGATCTCGCCGTCGTTCACGCCCGGGCACAACACGATCTGGCCGCGTACGACGATGTCGTGGTCGAGCAACGCCCGCAGCCAGCGCAGGCTCATACCACCGCGAGGGTTCTTCAGCATTCGGGCGCGCACGTCGGGGTCGGTGGCGTGGATGCTGACGTTCAGCGGTGAGAGCCGCTCGGTGATGACGCGTTCGAGGTCGGCCTCGGTGAAGCGGGTCAGGGTCGTGAAGTTGCCATACAGGAAGCTGAGGCGGTAATCGTCGTCCTTCAGATACAGGCTTCGGCGCATGCCCGATGGCAACTGGTAGATGAAGCAGAACTCGCAGTGGTTGTCGCAGGTTCGGACGCGGTCGAAAACGGCGCTCGACACCTCGGCACCCAACGGCTCGCCCGCACGCTTGGTGATCTCGAGCGACGACTGCAGCCCGCCGCGTAGCAGTTCGATCTCGATGTCGGGTTCGTCGGCGGCGAACTGCCACTCGATGATGTCGCGGGGCACGATCCCGTTGATCGTGACCACCTCGTCGCCCGCGCACAGGCCGGCCCGCTCAGCGGCGGACCCGGGCGCGACGCTGACAACCACCGGTGCGGACATGGGTTCCCAGGCTATCGGCGGCATGCCCGGGGTAGCCTGCGATCGTGGACGTCGATCGGGTTCTCCTGGCCGAACCACGTGGGTTCTGTGCAGGTGTCGAGATGGCGATCAAGGCGCTGGCGTGGATGGTTCGCACATTCGAGCCGCCGGTCTACTGCTACCACGAGATCGTCCACAACAAGATCGTGGTCGACCGCTTTGTCGAGCAGGGCGTCGTCTTCGTCGACGACATCGCCGACGTTCCGCCCGGCTTCCCGATCATGCTCTCCGCTCACGGGTCCGCGCCCGAAGTGGTCGCCGCGGCCCGCGCTCGCGGTAGCTACGTGGTCGATTCGGTGTGCCCGCTCGTCACCAAGGTGCATCACGAGGTGAAGGTGCGCGCCAAGAAGGGCTACCGCATTGTCTACGTCGGTCACGAAGGTCATGAGGAAGCGGTCGGCACCATGGCTGTCGCACCATTGTCGATCAGTCGCGTGGAAAGCGTGGCAGAGGTCGAGGCGCTGCCGCAGTTCGACCAGCCGGTCGCACTGCTGGCGCAGACCACGCTGTCGCATCGCGATTGGTCAGGCGTCGCCGATGCCGTCAACGCCAAGTACCCCGACGCCTGGGCACCCGGTCGCAGCGACCTGTGTTTCGCCACCACCAACCGGCAGTCTGCGCTTATGGCGATGGCGTCGAGATGCGATGCGATCATCGTGATCGGATCGGCTAACTCGTCGAACACGCGGGCCTTGGAGAAGCTGGCGATCGAGGCCGGTTGCCCGAAGGTCTTTCGGGTCAATCATGCCGGCGAGCTCCCCGACGATCTACGCGGCACGGTCGGCGTCACCGCCGGCGCGTCGGCGCCCGAAGAGCTCGTCGACGAGATCCTGCGGCATCTCAACCCGCGGCATGGGGTCGAGCCGGTCAAGGTCACCGACGAAGACGAGTACTTCCCCCCTCCCCGCAACATCCGCGAGTTACAGGCAGCGATCGGCACCGCTGCCGCCGCGTTACTGGGTGGGTCGGCTGCCAGATCGGCCACGATGAACGATCACGAGTTCGCGGCCAGCGACGTGCTCGCCGCCCTGCGCGGCGCCTGACCTGGCGTTTGATGACTGGCGCCCCGATACGGGGCCGGAGTCGTCAGACGCATGTGGGTGGTCGAAGCGTCTGATGACTGGCGCCCCGATACGGGGCCGGAGTCGTCAAACGCTTGGTGAAGTGGGCCGCCGCTGGTGGGCCGAGCCTGGTCAGTTGCGCGGGACTTGGCTCCACGGAATCTCGCGATCGACTCGCACGTCGCCCGGGAGGCCCAGCACACGCTCGCCGAGAATGTTCTTCATCACCTCGGTGGTACCACCCTCGATCGAGTTGGCCCGGCTGCGCAGGAACGCCTTCTGCATGTATTCGAACGCCATTGCCGTCTCCGGGCGAACCATCTCGTAGCTGCCATAGAGCATGCCGTCTGCGCCCATCAGGTCGATGACCTTGGCGTAGATGTCTTTGTTGAGATCGGCGAAGGCCATCTTGGCGATCGATCCCTCGGGACCAGGATCGCCCATCTTGCGGTTCTGGTTGGCACGGATGTTGGTGAGGCGCAACACCTCGGCGCGCGACCAGAGCTTCATGACCTCGTCGCGCGAAGCCGCATCCTTGCGATCCTCCGGCAGCGACGCCCACGTCGATGTCAACGCCTGGATTGTGCCGGTTCCCTTGGCGGGCATGGTGCCGCCGATCGACACTCGTTCGTTCATCAACGTTGTCAGCGACACACGCCAGCCGTCGCCGGGCTTGCCGAGCATCTCGGAGCCGGCGATACGGGTGTCGGTGAAGTACACCTCGTTGAACTCGGCCTCGCCGGTCATCTGCCTGAGCGGGCGAACCTCGACGCCGGGACCGTGCATGTCGACGACGAAGGCGGTGAGACCAGCGTGCTTGACGGCTTCGGGGTCGGTGCGAACGACCAACAGCCCGAAGCGCGATAGGTGCGCCAAAGTGGTCCACACCTTCTGACCGTTGACCGTCCACTCGTCGCCGTCTCGAACACCCTTGGCCGCCAGTCCGGCGAAGTCGGAGCCTGCGCCGGGCTCGCTGAACAACTGGCACCAGATCTCCTCGCCGGTGAACAACGGCCGCAGGTAACGCTGCTTCTGCTCCTCGCTGCCCCACACCGCGACCGTTGGGCCACACATGCCGTGGCCGATCGGGTTGCGGTAGTAAGCGTTCGGTGCCCCGGCCGCGACCAGTCGCTCGTTGACGACTCTCTGCACCTTGGGGTTGACGCCGAGGCCGCCATGGCCAACTGGGAAGTGAACCCATGCCAGTCCCTTGTCGAACTGGGCGCCGAGGAACGTGATCGAGTCGTGGGTCTTCGGATCGCATTCTTCGAGCAACTGGGTCGCGAGGTCGTCGATGAACCCCGCTGTGTCGTGTGCCTGAATCTCGGTGGCCGTCATGGCCTTCCACGATACTGGTGCAGTACAACTACCGCAGAGCCGGTCGTCACTCGGGATCGTCGGCCTCGGCCGGCGTGTCGAAGCCTGCGGCAGCAAGGCGTTCGAGCAACTCGTCGCGAATGCTGCGACCCGGTTCGCGAGCTTTGTCGCCCGTGACCCGCCAGCCGAGCCTGCTGCTGTACAGCAGCGGCGGCTCCTTCAGGCGCCCGGC
>JANOCR010000196.1:0-5577 GCA_031412355.1 Ilumatobacteraceae bacterium
CCGCCACCGACCACAGTGATCTTCATCGCTGTGCTGCTAGCGGCTGTGCTGCGATCTCGAGGTTTGCGCCGCCGGTGCTTGCGTCAATACGAGGAACCATAGACGAGTCACGGCGACGCCCACCGCTAGCGCGAAATGGGACGCTCGGCGCCCCTCCCGCCTGTCGTGATGTCATCGACTTGGGGAGGAACGCCGGAGCGTCCGTTACCTCGTGTTCCGCGCCTCGGCTGTGTTGATCAGGCAGGGGTCACGCAAATCACGGTGATCGTGAACGTCGCGTTGGTGCTCTGAATCCTCTCCGCCTTGATGGTCCAGCTGTCATTGGCCGCGTTCACTGACGACGGAGCGTTGATGAACACATGAAGGCCGTTGCCGCTCGACTCGGTATGACCGCCGCCGACGGCCACCTTGCCGGAGGGGCACGTTGCAACGCGAGTCACGGGCAGGGCGTTCGTGGTCGAGATCGGCGCTGAGGTGACGACCTCGTAGCCGGTGAGGCCGCTGCCGTCAATGCCGTTCGTACCGGGATCGCCGGTGTCGCCCTTGGGTCCGGCCTCGCCTTGGATTCCTTGGACGCCCTGTTCGCCAGTGTCGCCCTTCGGTCCGGTCTCGCCCGGGATGCCTTGGATGCCTTGGATGCCTTGGTCGCCTGTCGCACCGGTTTCGCCTTGGATTCCTTGCAGGCCCTGGTCGCCGGTGTCGCCCTTGGCGCCGTCAGCGCCGTTGGTGCCTGGGGCGCCGGTTTCGCCTGGGGCTCCGGTGTCGCCTTGGGTTCCGGGCAGGCCTTGGTCGCCGGTGTCGCCCTTGGCGCCGTCGGCGCCGTTGGTGCCTGCGGGGCCGGTGTCACCGGTTGCACCGGGTGCACCCTGAGGGCCGGCGGGACCCGCTGGACCTGATGGGCCTGCTGGACCACCCGAGCTACCCGTGGGCGCTGGAACGTAGTAGCCAACGAGGTCGATCACGACGTCGACGGTGCCGGCGTTGTTGAAGATCTCGAACGACTTGTTGGTTCCGAGCTTGATCACGCTCGAATTTGCGACGGCCTGGCTGCTAGCCCAGTTGATCGAGCTGGCCAGCGGTTGCACCGTGCCCGTGGGGAACAGCGTCAAGAACGAACCGACCGTGCCGTTCACGACGGTGAGGTTGATCGAAGCAGCCGTCGCGTCTGCAGGAACGCTGTCGAGAAGCGACAGCGTCGCGAGGCCGCGCGGGCCCAGCGTTGAAATCGGACTCGTCGACTCGCGGGTGTCGAGAACTCGAACGGGAACGACAGGAACGAGTACCGAAGCGTCGTTCGAGTTACCGAGGGCGGACGCCGCAAACAGCCCCCCGCCCCCAAATGTGATGGCGATTGCTGCGCCCGCCGCAGCCCATCGTGACCGCCAGACATCAAACTTCATGACCATGACCATCTTTCTTGACCCCAGGGTGGAGTCGTCGTTGAGAAAGGTCGGTCAATTCCAGACGAACTTGAGAAAACACTTTCTGTCCCGATACAAATGGTCCAGAAGACCCATCGCTTCGTGCAGACCGGGGCCATCGGTAAATCGCCGGTGGTTCGAGGCGCAAACGCCCATTAAACCCTGGTGACGAGTGGTGCACCGCAGGCTTCGCAAGCGCAGAAGCGGTCACTCGCTGTGAGGTGGTCTCACTGTCGGCGCACGATGACGCGCAGCCGGTTGAGAGCCCGCAATGGCCGCGTCACGGTCCACGACCGACTTGAAACGGTGCGATTCAACTCGGACTGCACCGCCCGCAACCGTGAGCGCACCACGGCATGATCCGACGCAATTCCTGGAAGACCATCGTCGATCGGTACCGGCGCGTCGACATGGAAACCATCGGTCGCCCTAAGTGTCGCGAAGAACTCGCCGCCGACCGTCTCGGAACACTGCTCGACAGAGAACGGCACGAGATGCAGTCGTTGGAGCGCGGCGAACAAACGGGTGAACGACGACGGAGTGAAGACCCAGCAGTGCACGTCTTGATAGTCGCTCGAGGCGACGGCTGCCGACGCTCGCTGCAAGGCCTCCGTCTCGGAATGCACGGGAACCATTTCGGCAAACGGCGGCTCCTCCTCCCACGAGATGAAACCGTGCCAAGCGACCGCCGAGGAGTAGTGATCGAACACCTGTCGAGGGATGGGTACCGTCGCTGATGTCAGGTGAGCGTGAACAACATCTGCAGTAACGGTCGGCGAACGCAACGCGTCGAAACATCGCCGGTGGTCAGGGATCGCCAGCGAGAGCACGCCGCCATCGCGCAGGATGCTGCGAATGTCGCGGAGCCAACCGACGAAGTCGGGAACGTGCTCGATGACATGCGATGCAATCACGTAGTCGAACGGAGCGTCGTCGCGAACGGCGTCGTGGATCGAGCCAGCGAGCGACACGTAGTCGATCGGCACGATTGCATCGAGATCGAAGCCGTCGTGCGTGGCATATCGAGCGCGCAGCGTCTCGGTGTCTACGTGGTCGAGGTAGCGCACATCGCCCATGTCGCGCCGCACGACGGGGTTGGCCAGCGGGCCGAGTTCGAGGCCTTTCGACGTCGCCACGTCGATCGACCTCAGCAGCGCGTCGGTCCGGCCAGCCATTCGCCAGACCCTAGCGACCACTCAGCGGCTCTGCGTCAGCTCCTGGAACAAGCCAACGACCGCCGTTCAAGGAGCTGACACGGAAGTCTGCGCAGCGCTGATCTACCGGATCGGCGTGGGTCACGGCACCTGCCCATCACCCCACCTTGCCTAGCGGGCGTTGTCGCCGAAGCGGAACTCGTGTGTCAACTCGTCGAGCTTGTGCTTGACATCGGGGTCCAAAGGCAGGTCGACCGCAGCGACCGAGTCCTTCAGTTGTTCCGGACGGCTGGCGCCGATGATCGGACTGGTGATCGTGGGATTGGCCAACACCCACTGCACGGCCAGCGTCGCCATCGACACACCGGCAGCCTCGGCGATCGGCCGCAGCTCGTCGATGGTGGCGAACATGCGGTCGTTCCAGTAGCGCTCCTGATAGCGACCGGCCGCCCAGCCCAGCGTGAACCGGCCTCCCTCGGTAGGTGCGCCGGGTTGGTGCTTGCCACTGAGGAAGCCGCCGGCAAGTGGGTTGTATGGGATGACCGCGATGCCTTCCTCGGCACACAGCGGTAACAGCTCGCGTTCGTTCTCGCGGAACAGCAGGTTGTAGCGCGGCTGAACACTGATGAAGTTGGCCGTTCGCAGCACTTCGGCGCGGCCGATGCTTCGTGCCAGCTGGTACGCAAGGAAGTTGCTGCAGCCGATGTAGCGAACCTTGCCGCTGCGGACGACGTCGTCGAGGGCTTGCAACGTCTCGTCGATCGGCGTCTCGGCATCCCAGAAATGCAGCTGGTACAGGTCCACGTAGTCAGTGTCGAGCCTGCGAAGCGAGGCATCGAGGGCGCGCACGATGTTCTTTCTCGAGCTGCCCGAGTCCCAAGGTTTCGGGCCGGTAGGGAAGTAGCACTTGGTTGCCACGATGAAATCCTCGCGGCGTGAGCCCAGCCATCGACCGATCACTTCCTCCGTGCGTCCGAAGATGTCGGCAGGCGCGCCCAACGGATACACGTCGGCTGTATCGAAGAACGTGATACCGGCATCGGCCGCTGCGTCCATGATCGCGAAGGATGTTTCGTCGTCGCATTGGTAGCCGAACGTCATCGTGCCCAGGCACAACCGCGACACCTTGAGACCGGTTCGGCCGAAGCGAACGTGCTGCATGAGACGACCATACAAAGGCTGCTCGATCTACGACGTGCTCTGCTAGCAAGGTGGGGTGGCGATCCTGCTGGCGGCTCTGTGTGCGGTGACGTACGGCCTGGCGGACTACAGCGGCGGGCGAGCGTCGCGCTCGGTCGCCAGCGCTGTCGTCACCCTGCTCGGGCAGGCCACCAGTTTCGTTCTGGTCGTGACGGGCGTGATCGTGATCGGAACGCCGATCGCCTCGGCCCACGACCTGTGGTGGGGTGCGGCCGGCGGTGTCGCCGGCGGATTTGCATTGATCGCGTTCTACACAGCGCTGTCGCGCGGCACTATGACTGTGGTTGCCCCGACGACGGCGGTCGTCAGTGCGATCCTGCCGGTGATCGTGGGGTTGAGCCTGGGCGAAAGGCCCAGTGGCACGGCGCTGGTCGGAATCGTCATTGCCTGCTTGGCGGTCGCTCTGGTCAGCGGTGTGATCGGCACGCGTCATCGGGAGACGACGCTTTCGACCGTGGTGCTGGCTGCCACCGCAGGCGCCGGCTTCGGTTTCATCTTCATCGCCTTCGCCCGCACCGCCGATGACAGTGGACTGTGGCCGCTGGTGGCAGCACGAGCCGCATCGATCCCGGTCCTCGCGATCGTGGTGATCGCGACACGGCCCGGCCGCGGTGCAATGCGTTCGGTGATCTGGCTGATTGTGGCTTCGGGTGTGTTGGACATGGCTGCCAACCTGTTCTTTCTCGAGGCAAGCCACCGCGGCTTGCTCAGTATCGTGGCGGTGATCTCGTCGATGTACCCGGTCAGCACGGTGTGCTTGGCGTTCGGCCTGGATCGGGAACGGGTGAGCAGGACTCAGGCGACGGGACTGGCGTTGGCCGCCACCGCGCTGACGCTGGTGTCGCTAGGGAGCTGAGGGGCCGGCGATGGCCTGCGACTCGCGCGCTGCAGCCATGAATATCCCCTTGCTCATCAAACTCGGCTCGGCGCTGCGTCGCTCGAGGTAGACATCGGCTCGTGCCGCGTGCACCGACGGGTCATCGGGTGCCGCCCACCCGGCAAGATCGACAAGGTGGCACGCCAGCCGCAGGTCGTTGTCCGCGACGGCCTGTTGGGCGCGACGAACCAGCGCTGTCGAGCCACCACACATGTGCGCGACCACCGCAGCGAGTTGCGCATCGGGCGACGGCTTCAGTCGAGACGCCGCACCGTCCCACCACCCGCCGAACTGGCGCCAGATGTTGCGGATCACGAACTCGGGCTCGTCGTACAGGGGGCGCAGGTAGGGCTTCGCCAACGTGTCGGTGGGAACGGACACGCTGTGAATGACAGCGTCGAGCGTCACCCCCTGGTTCATCATGGCGATCACATCCGCAACGAGGTGCTCCAACGCGTCGGCGATGTCGCCGAGAACCAGCGCGATGCGCTGGCGGCCGACGATTGGCAATCCGTGCGCCGGGACCAGCAGGTCTGGCTCAACTGCGATCATGTCGCGCAAGGCTGCCGCCCACTCGAGCGGGTATCGCTGTACCTTCTGCGGGTTGCCGGCGTTCGGAAAGTTCCAGATCACGAAATCGCCCGCCATGATCCACTTGCGTTCGGGCAGCCAGGCCCACAGGTGATCGTCGGTCTCGCCACGTGCGTGGTGCAGGTCGATGACGGTGCCTCCGGCTGTGATCGTGTGATGCAGGTCGAACGTCTCGGAGGGTCGCAACGTGGTAGCCGGCAAGAAGCGACGTGCGTCGGCGATGTCGACCGGTGCGCCACCAGCGGCCTCGCCGATCGACAGGTTGAGCTCGCCGGGTATGCCGCCGAACTGACGGGAGTTGATGATCAGGTTCCAGTTGTTGGTGAAGTCGTAG
>JANOCR010000197.1:0-3528 GCA_031412355.1 Ilumatobacteraceae bacterium
GTCACCGTCGAGGCCAGCGGCGCGTGGACCCACGGCAGCGGCTTCGCCGGGTACCACGAGGCGCGCCAGGCGCGACTCGAGCACCGCGAGCACGCCCTGGCCATCTACGAAGAAGAGCGCAAGAAGCTCGAGGAGTTGGTCGCTGAGATGCGACGCCGGGCCAAGATCAGCGAAACATTCGCGCCGCGACTCAAAGCGGCTGAGAGTCGCCTACGCCAGTTCCTGGAACGCAGCGAGGCACCCGAACTGGTCCGCGAACAGCGCATTGACATGCGGCTGGGCGGGGCGCGCACCGGCAAGCGAGCACTGGCCGTGCGCCAACTCGAGTTGCACGGCCTGACCGATCCGTTCGATCTCGAGCTCTGGTACGGCGAGCGAGTCGCCGTGCTGGGCGGCAACGGCGCCGGCAAGAGCCACTTCCTGCGCGTGCTTGGCGGCGACACGTCGGTGGCCCACAATGGCGACGTGCGCCTTGGCGCCGGAGTGGTGCCAGGCCTGTTCAACCAAACGCACGAACATCCCGACTGGAGCGGCCGCACGTTGCTGCAGATCCTGCACGACAACGACGTCGTCCGCGGGCCGGCCATGGGCATGCTGCGCCGCTACGAGATGCAGGGTTGCGCCGAGCAGATCTTCGACACGCTCAGCGGCGGCCAGCAGGCTCGTTTCCAGATCCTGCTGCTGGAACTGAGTGGGGCCACGCTGTTGCTGCTCGACGAGCCCACCGACAACCTCGACCTGATCTCAGCCGAGGCACTGGAGGCCGGTCTCACCGAGTTTCAGGGAACAGTCATCGCCGTCACCCACGACCGCTGGTTCTTGCGCGGCTTCGACCGCTTCGTGGTCTTCAACGACGACTGCGCCGTCAGCGATCATCTCGATCGCCCTCCCGAATGGCGGTGAGCGTCCGTCCTCGCGTTTGATGACTGGCGCCCCGATACGGGGCCGGAGTCGTCAAGCGCACGTGGGGTGAGCGGGCGCAGAACTCAGGCGTCGCCGAAGCCGAGGTCGCCGGCCCATGGCGGGGCACACGCATACGGCGGGGTCCACGGCCCGCGGCCGCAGTAGACCCACAGGTCGCTGGCCGCGTCGGCGCAATTGCGCATCGACTCCTTCACGTTGACAACGCCCCAGCCGCGCCGGCCAAGCTCGCCGTGAGGCTCGAACATCCCGGCCAACGCATTGAGCTGGAACGTGCAGTGCGAGTCGTCGCGAGTCGCCAGGTTGAGGTTGACCACCCTGAAGTTGCATCCGCCCTCGCGGGAGGCGATGTAGGTCGCCCATTGCTGGGTGGCGTCGTCGGCACCGTCCTTGGCGAACTCTTCGGCGATGATGTCGGCATTCTCTTTGGTGCACGAAACGTTGTTGCCGTAGAAGGGAATGCCTTCGCGGTTGAGGTTCCAGTTGGGGAACGGTTCGCGACCCGCCGGAAATGGGCCGCCCGGCGCTCGTTGAACGACCGGCCCACCCTGCTCGGTCGTCTTTCCACTCCAGATGCCCATTGCGGCCAACGTTGACGGTCCGGCGATCCCGTCGGCAGGAAGCGGCGGTGTCGCGAACTGAAACTCTCGCACCGCATCAGCCGTGGCCTTGTCGAAGGTGCCGGACGCGCTGGTGAGGTAGCCGTTCTCGACCAGCTTGTCCTGCAGACACTTCACGGACGTACCCTTCGACCCGCTGCCGAGACGAGCGTCGGCCAGGCACAGCGGAGGCGGCTCGCTGTCGATCCCGGAGTAGATACCCATCTGGGTCAGCGCCAGTGGGCTGGCGATCCCGTCCACGCGCAGCGGCGGATTGTTCGACTGGAAGATTGCCATCGCCCCCGCCGTTGCTTTGTCGTACCTCTGGGTCAACGTGGCGTGGTAATGCCCCAGGGCAGCAAGCGTGAACTGCAGACACGCGACGCTGGAGCCCTCCGACCCGATCGCCAAACCGGCGTCACTGGTGCACCATTCCAATTCGGGCACGTCGGCGCGCGCGATCGGCATGGCCGGTGCCGTCGTCACACTGAACACCAGCGTCGTCGTGGCCATCACCGTCAAGGCCCGTCGCCGCAACTTCACACACGTATTCTGCCGTAGATGGGCCGAGACCACGCCGCACCACACAACATCTTGCTGATCACCCTCGATCAGTTCCGGGCCGACTGCATGTCGTGCGCCGGCCATCCCGTGGTGCAGACGCCGGCACTCGACGACCTGGCCAGCCAGGGTATTCGGCTCACCCGGCACTACTCGCAGGCGGCTCCGTGCTCGCCCGGCCGAGCGGCCCTTTACACCGGGATGTACCAGATGAACAATCGGGTCGTCGCCAACGGCACTCCGCTGGACACGCGGTTCGACAACATCGCTCACGCCGCACGCCGCGCCGGCTATGTGCCGGCGTTGTTCGGATACACCGACCAGGGGGTCGATCCGCGCACCGTCGACGACCCCGCCGACCCGCGCCTGTCGACGTACGAGGGCGTGCTACCGGGGTTCGATCCGGTGCTCGACATGAGTGGCTGGCAGCTGCCCTGGTTGCAATGGCTCAACAGCCACGGCTACGACTTCCCCGATCCGATCGCGGCGCTCCAGGTCGAACACGAGCGACCGGTCGAGCTGTCGACGTCGTCGTTCCTGACCGACGGCTTCGTCGGGTGGCTGAGCACGCAGCACGCACCGTGGTTCGCCCACCTGTCGTACCTGCGCCCGCACCCGCCGTACAGCGCGGCGGGTGAGTTCTCGACGATGTACGACCCGTCCTCGTGCCCACCGCCGATGCCGATTCCGGCCAATCGACACCGTCTGCTCGATGGGCTGCTGCACTCCGCCGCTGCAGCGCCCAGTGATCCGGCCGAAGTGACCCGGATGCAAACGCAGTACTTCGGCATGATCAGCGAGGTCGACGCCCAGTTGGCTCGGGTGTGGGCCGAGTTGCAAACGCGTGGCGAGTGGGACAACACGGTCATCGTCGTCACCTCGGATCACGGCGAGCAGCTCGGCGATCAGGGTTTGGTACAGAAGGCCGGCTTCTACGAATCGAGCTATGCCGTTCTCGGCATTGTGCGCGATACGCGTTTCGACCAGGTCGGCGTGGTGGACGACTTCACCGAGAACGTCGACATCATGCCGACATTGTGCGAGGCGATGGGCGTCGACGTGCCGGCGCAGTGCGATGGCTTTCCGCTGACCCCGTTCGTGCGCGGCGAGCGACCCGCATCGTGGCGCAACGCTGCCTATTACGAATGGGATTGGCGCGACGTTTTCATCCCGCACGGCGACCACGAATGGCCGTGGGACCGTCGGCTCGAACGTCAGAACCTGGCTGTGCGGCGCAGCCGCGACCGGGCGTTCGTGCACTTCGGCGACGGATCGTGGCGGTGCTTCGACCTCGCCGCCGACCCGACATGGCAAACAGAGGTCACTGATCCGGCGACCGTGCTGGCCGAAGCCGCCGAGATGCTGACGTGGCGATCGCGCCACCTCGATCGCACCATGACCGACATGTTGCTGCAAGACGGTGGCATCGGTCGTCGACCGGCACCGA
>JANOCR010000198.1:0-29083 GCA_031412355.1 Ilumatobacteraceae bacterium
AACCCTGGGCGCCGGTGCCGGCGTGTCGCAAGCTGCTGGCCAATCCCTCCACCGTGTTCGTCAGGCGATCGGCCCTCTGTGCGTCGTCGATCTCGAGCCCGGCGAACAGCGGCTGGCTCAGCCATTCGTCGACAAACGCGTCGACCCCGACGTCGACGATGTGATCAGCCAGCGTGTTGTCAGCGGTGCGCCGGTCGGCGCGCTCACTCTCGTCGGCGATTCCTGGGCTGGCGCCGATAACGGCAAGTCCGCGGACGAGATGTGGGTACATCAATGCCGCATGCATGCACAACCTGCCACCCAAGCTGTACCCGATGTACACGCCGAAGCCGCACAGGGCTGTCAACATGTCGGCCCCGCGTCGCAGATCGGCGCGCACGTTGGTGCTGTCGCCGTGCCCCGGCGCGTCGACGACTATTGCCTCATAGCCGTCGGCGGCGAACCGGGCGGCGATCGGCTTCCACGAGCTCGAGGTCTGCGTGAAGCCGTGGACGAACACCAGACGCGGGCCCTGCCCGCACGTCCATCCAGCGAGCTTGCCCTGCAGCGGGCGCCAGTCAGACATCCGCGGTGCGCTTGGCGACGAGCCGACGCAGCACTTGCACGAATGTGTCGGGGTCCTGTGCGCCGGGCACCATCCACTTGCCGTCGAACACGAACGTCGGCACGGCCGTGATCTCCAGCTCGGTCGCAGACCGCAGGGCCTCGCGGACCTCGGCAACGCCATCGTCGCTCTCGAGGAACGCCCGCACGCGATCACGATCGAGGCCGACCTCGACTGCACACGTTGCCAGCACATCGGGATCGCCGATGTCGAGGCCGTCGATGAAGTACGCCCGGAGCAACCGTTCCTTCATGGCGACCTGGTGGCCCGTTGCCTCGGCGAGCCACAGCAGCCGGTGCGCCAGCAACGTGTTGGCGCGCAGCGCACGATCCATGCGGAACTCGATGCCGCTGTCGGCGGCGACCGCCGTGACGTGGTCGATGATCTGCTGAGCCCGCTCCGGTCCCCCGAACTTCTTGGCGTACGCATCGAGGACTGGACCAGCCTTGCCGGGCGAGGCCGTTGGGTCGAGTTGATACGGCCGGAAGACGATGTCGACATCGATCTCGTCGTCCAGCTCGGCGACCGCGGTCTCGAACCGGCGCTTGCCGATGTAGCACCACGGGCAGACGACATCCGACCAGATCTCGACCTCGACGTGGGGACGCACATGGTGGATGATAGGCCCCTATCGTGGCGATCATGACCCCGGCGCCACACGATGTGCAGGCCACGTTCTGCG
Organism: Ilumatobacteraceae bacterium; assembly: GCA_031412355.1. Lineage (GTDB taxonomy): Bacteria > Actinomycetota > Acidimicrobiia > Acidimicrobiales > Ilumatobacteraceae > JAENVT01. Next base: position 1,287 of record JANOCR010000198.1, read on the forward strand.
CCACGCTGGTCGACGAATGGGTGCGTCGCGGATTGCGTCACGCTGTCGTCGCACCCGGATCGCGCAGCACGCCCATGGCGTTGGCGCTCGCAGATCGATCTGACATCGCTGTGCACGTCTTCCACGATGAACGGTCGGCTTCGTTCGCCGCATTGGGGATCGCGTTGGCCACGCGCGTGCCGGCCGCCCTGTTGTGCACCAGTGGTACTGCGGCCACGCACTTTCACGCGGCGGTGGTCGAGGCTCATCAGTCGGGCGTGTCGATGTTGGTGCTCACCGCTGATCGCCCGCCCGAGTTGCATCGCGTCGGTGCGCCCCAGACCATCGAGCAGATCAATCTCTACGGCGAAGCAGTCCGCGGATTCCACGACCCGGGCGTCGCGCAGCACGAGCAACGCATGGCATGGAGGCCGCTCGCCGGTGCCGCGTGGGCGATGGCGACCGGCGAGGCGCCGGGGCCGGTGCACCTCAACCTTGCGTTCCGGGACCCGTTGGTCGGCGTCGTGGGCAAGTTGCCCGAGCCATTGCAGATCGACGTTCCATCGCCGTTGCTCGTCGACGTCGACGCGTTGGGCGATCTGTTCGGAACGTCCCGCGGCGTGATCTTGGCGGGCAATGGAGTCGACGAGCCGAGTGCGGTCCAAGCGCTCGCCACCGCGACCGGATGGCCTGTGCTCGCGGACCCACAGTCGCGATGTCAAACGTTGGCCGCAGCGGTCGTGCGGTTCGATGCGTTGTTGCGCCACGCCGATTTCGCTGCCGCGCACCGGCCTGATTCTGTGCTGCAGCTGGGCATGCCGCAGGCGTCGAAGGTGCTCGCTCAGTGGCTCGCGGGATCTGGTGCCGCGCACGTCGCGGTGTCTCCGGCCGGTCTGGTGTCGGACCCCAATCTGGTCGGTGCACGCCAAGTCCATGCACCGATCGGCGCGCTGTGTGCGCGGCTCGCGGCGCAGCAGCGAACCCAACTGGATCCCGCCTGGATCGATCAGTGGATCGGAGCAGATCGCGTCGCGCGCGCCGCGCTCGACGCGACCCTGCTGGCGGAACACAACCTGTCGGAGCCGGGCATCGCCTGCGCTGTGACGGCCGGCATCCCGTCCGGCGGTCACCTCGTCGTCGCGTCATCGATGCCCGTCCGCGACGTCGAATGGTTCGGCACACCGCGCAGCGACGTGACGGTGCACTCGAATCGAGGTGCCAATGGAATCGATGGCGTGCTTGCCACCGCGATCGGCGTGGCCATCGGCAGCAACGCACCGACGACGGTGTTGCTCGGCGACGTCGCCTTCTGTCACGACATGTCGTCGCTGACCGCCCTGCAGTCGCGTGCGCTGGATCTGGCGATCGTGGTGATCGACAACGATGGCGGTGCCATCTTCTCGTTTCTCCCGCAGGCCTCGATCCTGCCGGCCTATCGGTTCGAGCAGCTGTTCGGCACGCCGCACGGCACCGACATCGTCGAGGTCGCGAGGGCGCTCGGTCTGCGGGCATACAACGCCGAAACCGCACAAGACCTTTCCGCCGCTTTCGACGAACCCGACACATGCGTGGTGCGCGTCGCCTCGAATCGCAAGGAGAACTTCGATGTGCACGCGGCGCTCAACGCTGCTGTTGTGGCCGCGTTGAGCTGATTCGCTGTTCGCTAGGGACGCACGATCGCCGACAGCATTGCCTGGAACTTTGCCTGTGTCTCGGCCAACTCGGACAGTGGATCGCTGTCCGCGACGATGCCGCCGCCCGCAACGAGGCGTGCGCTGCGGCGGTCTGCAGAGAATTCGGCGCAACGCAGCGCAACCGCCCAGGTGCCATCACCGGCCGCATCGACCCAGCCAACGGACCCCGCATAGCGGCCGCGCTCGAACCCTTCGACCTCATCGATCAGTGCCAATGCTTCGTCGCGGGGGAACCCGCCGACAGCGGGTGTTGGGGCGAGTGCGCGGACGAGTTCGAGCACGTTCGGCCTGGGGTCAGATAGATGGCCCTCCATCCGCGTGCCGAGGTGTTGCACGTTGGCCACGGCCACGATTGATGGCTCGGGCTCCCAATCGAGGTAGCTGCACCACGGCAACAAGGTGTCGTGGATCATGTCGATCACTACGCGATGCTCGGTTTGGTTCTTGTCGCTGGCCAGCAGCTCGGCGGCGGCACGCTGATCGGTGTCGGGGTCGCCCGTGCGCGGCGTCGTGCCCGCGAAGGGATGGGCTTGCACGGTGTCGCCACTGACCGACACCAACAGCTCCGGCATCGCACCGACAAAGCCGTCGATCGAATAGCGGTAGCTCGATCCGAACGACATCTGCAGGCGGACCAGTACAGCGTGGATGTCGATCGGTTCGTCGCTGGTGACGGCGATCTCGCGGGCGATCACAGCCTTGGTCAACCGACCGTCGCGCACGGCGTCACGAGCGGCCGTGACGGCGAGGAGGTACTGGTTCACCGGCGTCAGAGGTTCGGTGGTGAAGCTCTGCGCACGCGGCGCAGGACGCGGTGGGGTGTCGAGATCAGCTTGCGCATCGTCAATGGTCGTCACCCACTGGCGGCCATCCGCAGCCTTGACGACGGCCATCGCCGGGATCACCAACTCGCACGGTGATCCGGGTTTGAAGGGCACGACGCCGAGGGCCAGCGGTCGGGCTCCATCCGCCCGGTCGTCGTGGTCGATCGCAGCCAACACGTCGGCAACGTCGTCGATGGGGACGCGGGCCGCGACACCTCGTCCGGCGATCCCGACACCATCGCGGACGAACAGATAGCCGTCGCCCCGGGCGATGTCGTTGAGGTCGACCTGGCGATCGAGCGGTCGACTGACAGCCCTCACGACGGTCAGCTCCGGGTGCCGAGCAGCAGTTGAGTGATGCCGCCCGACAGCTGATGATGCTCGGCGTCGCCGAACCCGGCAGCCGTCAGGTCGGCGAGCATGCGGTCGGGTGACGGAAGGTAGGCGACGCTCTTGGGCAGATATCGGTACGCGGGCGCATCACTGAGCAACCCGCCGATCTTGGGGACGACTTTGCCGAAGTAGATGTTGTTGCCCCAGCGGATCACCCTGTTGCGCGGCACACCAACATCGAGCAGGGCGATCCGCCCGCCAGGTCTCAAGACGCGACCGAGCTCCTCGAAGAACCGGGGCAGCTCCACCAGGTTGCGCAGGGCAAATCCACACGTCGCCCCGTCGACCGAATGGTCCGCCAGGGGCAGACGTAAAATGTCGGCTTGGACCCGGGGCGCGCCGCTGCGATCGGCGGCCAGCATGCCGAAGCTGAGGTCGAACGAGAGCGGACGATATTGCGCTCGGGCGAGATCGACACACAGGTCGCCGGTGCCGCTGGCGAGGTCGATCACCGTGCTGCCCGCCGGCAGGGCCAGCAGCTTCACAGCCTTGCGCCGCCAGCGCACGTCGAGCCGAAACGTCATGATGCGGTTGACCATGTCGTAGCGCGGAGCGATGGCGTCGAACATCTGTCGAACCGCGGTGACCTTGTCGTCACCCTGCGGCAACGTCTCGCTGTCCCATGCTCGCTTGCTCACCCGGTTGAGGCTATTCGCCTGCGACCTGAACGAGTGTTTCCGGCCCGCCGAGCCTCATCCGAGTGTGTCCGGCCCGCCCGGGGTGGCTGCAAACACTCCGACGCCTGTCAACCCGCTCGTAGACTGATCGACGTGAGGAAGCCCTTGCCGCTCGAAGCTGCGATGGACATGTTCGAGGTTGGTATCGCTATGCGTGAGCAGCGATTTCGGCGCGACCACCCAGAGGCGACCGAGTCGGACATCAAGGCAATGATGGTCGAGTGGATGCGTTGGCGCCCAGGGGCTGAGAACGGCGACGCACACGGACGAGTAGTCGAGTTCCCACATCTGGCATGAATGCACTCGACAGTGCGCTACGTGCAATCGTCGCCGACCTTCGATCGCAGCGCGTCGAGTTCGCCCTAGTGGGTGGGTTGGCGGTTTCCGCATGGGTCGAACCCCGATTCACACGAGACGCCGATCTGGCGATCTCAGTGGACGATGACGCTGAAGCTGAACAACTCGTCGCCAACCTGCGGACACGGGGATATTCGATGCTTGCCATCGTCGAGCAGGAGGCCATCGGCCGATTGGCAACGGTGAGACTGGAGAAGGACGACGCGATTGTCGACCTTCTCTTCGCTTCGAGCGGCATCGAGGCCGAGATCGTCGCGGCGGCCGCAGAGATGGAGATTCTCGAAGGTCTGGCGATACCGGTTGCGGTCGTCGGCCACCTGATCGCCATGAAGCTGTTGTCGTCCGACCGCGATCGCCGACCTACAGATATTGCCGATCTTCAGCACCTGGCAGAAGTGGCCTCCGCCGAGGACTGGCAGCTGGTCTCACAGGCGTGCGCGACGATCGAAGAACGCGGTTTCGCCCGAGGCCGCGATCTGACATCCTCGGCCACCGAGCTTCGAATTTCAACGAGCTGACTCGCCTGCCACGGGAAACGGCCACGCGTCACCAGTCGCTCTGGTGATCGGGCCAAAGCCGCGCCAACCGGCCGCCGCTATGGTGCCCAGGATGAGCAAGATCATCTTTGGCGTCTTCATGCCGCAGGGTTGGAAGATGGAACTGGCAAGTATCGAAGGTGCCCAGGCGAAGTGGCAGAAGGCGGTCGACATTGCAGTGCGTGCCGAGGCGCTGGGCTACGACTCGATCTGGGTCTACGACCACTTCCACAACGTGCCGCGCCCAGCCAACGAGGCGGTATTCGAATGTTGGACGACGATGGCGGCGATCAGCCAGCTGACGTCGACGATCCGTCTCGGCCAGATGGTCGGGTGCAACAGCTACCGGCAGCCCAGCGTGCTCGCCAAGATCACCTCGACGATCGACGTGATCAGCGGTGGCCGGCTCGACTGGGGGATCGGCGCCGGGTGGTACGAGAACGAGTACAAGGGGTACGGGTTCGAGTTCCCGAAGCCCAAGGACCGCATCGGCATGCTGCGCGAATGCGTCGAGATCGTTGCGAGCATGTGGACGCAGCCGGAGACGACGTACGCCGGAAAGTACTACCAACTGTCGCGAGCCAACTGTGATCCCAAGCCGTTGCAATCTCCGCATCCGCCGATCTGGATCGGCGGCGGGGGAGAGCAACTCACGTTGCGAGTCGTTGCCCGCCATGCCGACTACTCGAACTTCGGTGGCGTGCCGGAAGAATGGGCGCGCAAGCGAGAGATCCTGAAGGGTCATTGCGCCGCGGTCGGTCGCGACGAGGAGACGATCGGCAAGACCTGGTCGCCGGAGATGTGCATCCGCTCCACGGAGGCCGAGCTGAAGGCGTTGGGCAGTCGCAGTCTGTGGGGCGATCCGTTCGAGAAGTGGCAAGCCAACGGATTGGTCGGCACGCCCGAGCAGATCTGCGAGAAGGTCCAGGCCTACGTCGATCTTGGCTGCACCGGCTTCATCCCGTGGTGCAGCGACTACCCCGACACCGAGTCGATGGATCTGTTCGCCTCGGAAGTGATGCCGAACTTCCGGTCCTGAATCGGGCTACTCGTAGCTGCGGTAGATCACTTCGGCGACGCAGCTCGGCTTGGGCGCACCTTCGCATTCGAAGGTCAGTTCGTACGTCGACTGCACACCACCGGCGATGTCGTCGACGCTGAGCAGCCTGACACCCAGGCGCAACTTGGCCCCGACCGGCACGGGTGACATGAACCGCACCTTGTTGCATCCGTAGTTCACGCCCATCGTGAAGCCGGTCGACTGCACGACCATCGGCATCATCACAGGCGCCAGCGACAGTGTGAGATAGCCGTGTGCGATCGGACCGCCGAACGGACTCTCCTTCGCGGCCCGTTCGGGATCGACGTGAATCCACTGGAAGTCGCCCGTTGCCTCGGCGAACTGGTTGACTCGCTCCTGGGTGATCTCGAGCCAATCGCTGTAGCCCAACTGCTCGCCGATGACTTCTTTGAGCCCGGCGGCTCCGTGAATCATGCGTGCTGACATGGTGCGAGCATTGCAGTCGCCGGGGCGTACGGTGAAGTCGTGACCGACCGACTGCTCCGGGCTGCTCTCCTGCCGCTTCGCTTGACCAAGAACGCGGCGCGCCTGCTACGAAGTGCGCTCATGTCCGATTTCCTGACTGCCTACTCGATCACGCAGTCCGACAAGTTGGCCGTGATCGACGATCGTCCCGACGGGACCGTCACGACCCTGACGTACGGGCAGCTCAACGAGCAAGCCAACCGATTGGCCCATGTGCTTGCCGACCTTGGTGCACGCCCGGGCGAAACAAAGGTCGTGTGGTGCGGCCAGAACTCGCCAGGTCTCGTGGTGATGATCAACGCGGCGCGCAAGTTGGGTGTCACCTCCGTGCCGCTGAACTACCGGCTCAGTGACGAAGAGGCCACGTACGTCACCGACCATTGCGACGCCACGATCGTCTACGTCGACGCCGAGTTCGCTGCGATGTTCGAACGAATCAGGCAAGACCTGCCGAAGGTGCAGCACTTCTTGGTGTTCGACGGCGAAGCGCCGCAGGACATGATCGACGCTGATGCAGCCGTCGCCGCCGCATCGCCAGGCGAGCTCGACACCTCGGAGTCGACCGAGTCCGGAGCAACCATGATCTACACCAGCGGCACCACGGGCAAGCCCAAGGGCGCCTTTCGGCGAAGCGGCGGCAACCCGGCACAGATCGGGGCGATGCTTGCGTACGTCGGTTACACGCCCAAAGACGTATACATCCCCACAGGTCCGCTGTACCACAGCGGCCCGAGCGGGTTCTTGGGCATCGCCCAGGCGTTGGGGCAGACCGTGGTGATACAGCGCAGGTTCGACCCGCAGGACTGGCTTCGCCTGATCGAGAAGTACAGGATCAGCAGCACGTTCAGCGCGCCGACACCCATCCGAATGGTGTGCAATCTTCCGGCCGAGACCAAGGCCAGGTACGACGTGTCGTCGATGAAGCGGATGGTCGCCAACGCCGCACCATGGAGCTTCACGTTGAAGCAGATGTACCTCGCCGACTTCCCTGAGGATTCGTTGTTCGAGATCTACGGATCGACCGAGCTCGGCGTCAACACCATCCTCCGGCCGGAGGATCAGCTGCGCAAGCCCGGCTCGTGCGGCAAGGCGGCTCCGATGGTCGAGATCAAACTGTTCGACGACGACGGGAACGAGGTCACCGGCACCGGCCCGGACCACACCGGCGAACTGTTCGTGAAGAGCCCGAGCGCATTCGCGGACTACTACAAACAGCACGATCAATACGTTAAGGATCAGCGCGACGACTATCAGACCGTCGGCGACATCGCCTACCGCGACGACGAGGGTTACCTGTACATCTGTGACCGCAAGAAGGACATGATCATCAGCGGCGGAATGAACATCTACCCGGCCGAGATCGAAGCGGCATTGGAGATCCACCCCGATGTGCTCGAGGCAGCGGTGTTCGGTGTCCCCAACGAGGAGTGGGGAGAATCGGTGCACGCGGTGGTGGTCGTGCGTGAAGGTGCGACGATGACCGAGAAGCAGGTGATCGAGCATTGCCGCGAGCATCTCGCCGGCTACAAGATCCCCCGTGCGGTCACCTGGAGCCCGGAGCTACCGAAGACCGGCAGCGGCAAGATCCTGAAGCGCGATTTGCGCGCCCCGTTCTGGGCAGGTCGCGCCAGCAAGGTGTAAATGGCAGGTTGTGAGTCGCGCCTCTCCGAGAGGCCGTCTCTGTCGCGCCTACTCGGGGACGAACCCGATGGCGTCGATCTCCAACGCACAGTCCATGGGCGTTCGGCCCGCTTGCATGCGGGTGCGTGTGGGCAGAGACTCGTCGCTGTCGAAGTAGCGGCGATAGATGCGATCGAACGCCTCTTGATCGGATTGATCCTTCAACCACACGACGACTTTCAGCAGGCAGTTCATGTTGGACCCGGCTGCCTCCACCAGTGCCCTCAAATGGTCCAGCACGCATCGGGCCTGTACATCGAACGGGGTGGGCGGGAACGGCGGGATCGGCTCGCCCGCGGCTCGGGCTGCACGAAGGCGAGCCGAGTACTCCTCGTCGAATGGTGGCAGGCCCGATACGTAGACCATTTTCCCGTGCCGGATGCACAGGTTGAACGGACCGCCGGTGGTCGGGACATCCGCGTTGATCACTTCCTTGTTCATGTCTGTCCTCGTCAGTAGCCCAGTCGCTCGATGCGATCCGGCCGGCGTTGCCAATCCTTGTCGACCTTGACGAACAGCTCTAGATAGGCGCCCTCCGGCAACTGGGTTCGGGCGAGCTTGCCGACCTCTTTCAACACTGCACCACCCTTGCCGATGACCATGCCCTTCTGGCTCTCGCGTTCGACGATGATCTCGACGCGGATGCGCGGCCACTCCCATTCGGTGACGCGAGTGGCGATGCTGTACGGAAGCTCGTCGTGCGTGACAGCGAGCAATTGCTCGCGAACCAGTTCGGCCACCCACGTCTCTTCGGGCTGGTCGCTGACCGTGTCGTCGGGGAAGTACAACGGACCCTCCGGCATCAGCGCAGTGAGGTGGGCGATCAACGTGGGAATGCCCTCCCCGGTCTTGGCCGACACCGGGAAGTAGTCGGAGGCGCCCAACGACGAGGCCGCGCTGAGCTGACCGATCACACGGTCCTTGTTGACGGCATCGATCTTGTTGACGATCACGATGGAGGTCGGTAGGTCGAGGTGTCCGGCAACCCATTGATCGCCCGTGCCGAACGGCTTGGTCGCGTCGATGACCAGGCAGACGACGTCAACATCGCTGACGCTGTCGAGTGCCGTTGCGTTGACCCGCTTGCCCAGGGCCGTGACCGGCTTGTGCAACCCGGGGGTGTCGACGAACACGACCTGTGCCTCGGGGGTCGACAAGATGCCACGGACGCGGGTGCGGGTGGTCTGGGGCTTGTCGCTGACGATCGACACCTTGCGCCCGCACATCGCGTTGACCAGTGTCGACTTGCCGACGTTGGGTCGCCCGATCAGTGTGACGAAACCGCTGCGCACGCCTAGACGATCGTCGTGACGACAGTGGTCGTCGTGCTGGTGGTGGTCACGGGGGGATTCAACAGTTCTTCGTAGTCGCGTCGTGCCAAGGGCTCGGTCCCATCCGTGAATCCACCGGACCCTCGGGGGACCCCGATCGGGAGCCCGTCTTGGATGAACAGCGCCTGGCCGATACCGCCGACCTCGGTGATCGTGAGGACGAGTTGGCCGATGGCGAGCAACTGATCTTCCGGTGGGATCTGCTCGAAGAACCCGACGGGCAGTTCGATCGTGGCGACACCTGAGCCATCTTCGGTCACTTTGATCAACGCCTGCTCCTCCGTCGGTATCGCTGAGCGTATGCCGACGCCGAGGTCACCGGACGGGCGGCCCTCTTCAAGCGCGGTGAGCACAGCGTTGATCGTGGCCGGCTTGGCAAGTGCGCGGGGGTAACCCTTGAGCTGTACGCCGCTGATGAAGTACAGCGTCACATCCTCCGTGGCGATGGTGGTAGCGGTATCGACCAGGGTGGTCGTGGTCGTGACGGGCACGATCGTCGTGGGAGGGATGGTCGACGTCGTCGTCGACGGAAGGGTGTCGCCGAGTTGGCGCAGGTCGTTGTCATCAATCTCGCTGACCTGCCCGCTGTCGGGAATTCCGCAGGCGACGAGAACGCCGATGAGCAGCACGGCGATGATGAAGAGCCGCTTGAACATCAGGACACCTCCGCGAAGCTGACCTTGAAACGGGCGCCGCCGCCCGGACGATCCTCGACCCATGCTTCGCCGCCATGGGCATGCGCATGTTCTGCCACGAGAGCCAATCCGAGGCCGGTGCCGACCCGGTGGCGCGCCGCGCTGCCGCGGGCAAACCGTTCGAAGATCCGCACCCGCTCGCCGCGCGCCACACCCGGCCCGGCATCGTCGACCGACAGCGCGATGCCGTGCCGCCCATGCGGGTCGACCTTGACTCGAGTTGGTCCACCGGCGTGCTCGCGGGCGTTCTCGAGCAGGTTGGCGAGGATTCGTTCAAAACGCAGTTTGTCGACTCGCACGGTCCTGGAGAGCTTGGGATCGATCTCGACCGGGGTGTCACCAAATCCATAGCGCTGGGCGATGCGAGACACGAGCTCCTCAACGTCCACCTCTTCGCGAATGAGCTCGGTCGAGCCTGCGTCGATGCGTGACAGTTCGAGCAGGTCCATCACCATCTGATCGAAGCGGCGCACCTGACCAACAACGACGTCGAGGGCCTGCTGGGTGCGATCGGGCAGGTCCGAGCGTCGGCCGTCGAGCACTTCGACCGCCGCGGTCAGTGCCGTGATCGGTGAACGGAGTTCATGGCTCACGTCGGAGGCGAACCGGGCCTCGCGTTCGAACCGTGTCTGTACGGCGTCGGCCATGTCGTTGAACGATTTTGCCAACCTGGCCAGGTCGGGGTCTGCCTCTGGGGCCATGCGTGCGTCGAAGCCGCCGGATGCGATCTCCCCGGCGGTAGTCGCCACGCGCGAGATCGGTCGCAGCAAGCGGCGACTGGTCGACCAGCCGAGGGCGCCGGCGAACAGCGTGGTCACAGCCGCGCCGATGGCAAGTGCCGTGCCGATGGCTCGCAGAGCGCGATCCGTGTCCATCAGTGGGATTGCCTCGAAGTACTGCGCCTTCGCCGCGGGAATGCTGATGCCGACAGCCATGTAGGGGTCGCCGTCGACACTGAATCGTTGGGTGGCGCTGCCGCCATTGGCGACGAATCCGATCAGGTCGGGCGGATAGGCGGAGCCTTGAAAGGCGGCGTCGGAGAACAGCGGGTCCCTGCCTACAACGCTGAGGAACGCGAACCCCTCACTCCTTCTTTTGAGGCTCTTCACGAGAGTGTCGATCTGGTTGGTTGGCGGCGGTGGCGTCTGCAGGAGAGTGGCGCGCACCGACGTCGCATTGGAGACGGCTTGGGTCAAGATGACAGCGGACCGCTGGTCGACTAGGAAGTTGCGGGCAACGCCGTAGGTCACCACGGCCAGTGCCAAGCTGGCGACCAGCGCGGTCAGGCTGAAGAACAGCGTCACGCGCGTGCGTAGACGTAATGAGCGTCGCTGGCGATCGGCCACGGGCACAGTGTGCCCGATCTGCAGCCGCCGTGCGGTGGCGGGTGTGCTCAGGCGGCGATGCTGACCAGCGGCACGGCTTGCTCTTCGCTGGGCAGCACGGGTGCGAGCGTGTCGAGGTCGGCGAGGATCAGTTCGCTGCGCAACATCAGTTCGGAACAGACGAACACCAGTTGCTGACCACGCTCGGCGCAGATGCGAGCCACATCGCGCAGCGCATCGAGACCGACCTCGGCTATCAACGACACGCCGGACACGTTGATCACCAAGCCATACGACTGCGGACCGATCAGGCATGTACTGCGGATCGACATCGCCTGTTCGCGGTTGACGATGGGCCCGGCGACGCCGATCATGGTCACGTGACGATATGTGTCGGTATGCGCAGTCAGGATCGGTGTCAACACTTGCAGCCTCCAGCGGTGGACGAACTCACCAGGACCCCCAGGTGAGACTTCGAAAAGGGATGTGCTGCCCGCACCTTTCGCGCTGCCGGTGGAGTACCAGGGGGAGGTAGGTACCCCACCGGGGCAGCGTGAACAGTCGTTATGGTGACGCACCAATGTGACGGGACAACGCGGCGACTGTGCGTTTTCTGTAACAGAATGACCACAGCGAGTAGGTATGGGCTGTGTGGGCCCGATCCACGGGTGGCGAGTAGGTTCTGCAGGTGCACTCACTGTTGTTCATCGAAGATGACGATGCCATTCGACTGGCGCTCAGCCTGGCTCTGGAAGACGAGGGGTACGAGGTTCGCGAGGCACAAGACGGCCGGTCTGGCCTCGTCGCATTCGCCGAGCGAGAGCCTGACCTGGTGTTGCTCGATCTGCGGTTACCTGATATGAGCGGTTTTGAGGTATGTCGGAGCCTGCGCGCCACCAGCATCGTCCCGATCATCATCGTCACCGCCCAGGCCGATACCTACGACCTCGTGGCCGGTCTCGAGGCTGGCGCTGACGACTACGTGACCAAACCGGTCGTACCGAAAGAGCTTGCTGCAAGAATTCGGGCGGCGCTACGCCGCGTACACCTGCACGACGTGCCGGCGCTGTCGCCGGCCAGCCGCTTCGGCGATGTCGAATTGCGTCGTCAGCAGGGCATTGCGCTGAAGGGCGGGCGCGAACTGAGTCTGACAAAGACAGAGTTCCGGCTTCTGTGCGAGTTCGCCGACCATGTCGGCATGGTGCTGTCGCGCGACCAGTTGCTCGAGCGCGTATGGGGCTACGAGTACCTGGGCGACAGTCGCCTGGTCGACGCTCATGTGCGCCGTTTGCGGGTCAAGATCGAGGATCAGCCCGACGAGCCCAGGCTGATCGTGACCGCCCGCGGCATCGGCTACCGCCTACTCCCGTGACCCCGCCCCTGCAGCGTTTGACGACTGCGGCCCCGTATCGGTGCGTCCGGCGTCAGACGCTGGGGTTTGGCTAGGGGAGGAGCGGGGGCCAGCGGCGGCTGCGGAGGTACTCGCCGAGGCCCTTGGCCTGGGCGTCGAAGGCGGTGCTCGAGGCGACGCCTTGTCCGAGGTAGCCGACGATCACGAAGTTGAGTGCCAGCAGGTTGGGCAGCTCGTAGCGGCGCACTTCGAGGCCGGCGGCCTCGGGGATCAGCCCGCCGATCGCCTCGGCCGTCAGGTTGGCTTCCAGCCATGCGTAACCGGGTGCGTCCGTCGCCCAGATTCCGACGTTGGCGTTGCCGCCCTTATCACCTGAACGGGCGCCGAAACACTGGCCCAGCGGCTCGCCGGGCCCCGGGCCGCGGGGTGCGGCATCGATTGGCGCCGACATCGCCGCCACCGGCTCTGCCGCCACGCCGGGTGAGGGCTCGACCGGCACTCGGCTGCCGTCGGCCAGCACGACGACCTGGTGGATCTCGGCGTTGGCGACTAGGGCGGGCCAGTAGACGCCGAACGGTTGAGCGTCGGTGGGCTGCGACGAAACGAAGAATCCCGGATAGTTGGCCAGCGCCAGTTCGACAACGGCGGACGAGAACGCCCGGCCGACCAGCCGTTCGTCACTGGATTTGACGGTGATGTGCAGCCTGCCCGAGGCGGCCTCCTGGTTGTCGGCCTGTGGCGGTGCGGCAACGAATCGCACGTCGACCTCGTCGAAACGCTCCCGTCCGCCCAGCCGGGCGAACAACGCGGCCTCGGCCCACGCCGCCTTCTCGGCCTGTTGCATCCCGGTGAGCACGAATGTCATGCGGTTGCGGTACCCGCCCTCGTAGTTGATGCTGACCTTGGTGGTCGCAGGCGCCGAAAGGCCCACGACATCGCTGACCCGCACCCGGTCGGGCCCATCACCGGCGAGCCGGATCGAAGCGAAGTCGGCGATCACGTCGGGGTTCATGTACAGCGGCCCGCCGATCTCGTACAACAGTTGGGCGGTGACTGTGCCGACGCTGACCAGACCTCCGGTGCCGGGATGTTTGGTCACGACGAACGACCCGTCGCGGTCGATTTCGGCGAGTGGAAATGCGGGTGGCACGGCGAGATCTGGGATTTCGTCGAAGAAGCTGTAGTTGCCTCCGGTGGTTTGAGCGCCGCATTCGATCACGTGGCCGGCGACCACTGCAGCGGCGAGCGCGTCCCAGTCGTCCCTCGCCCAACCCCACCACCACGCGGCAGGACCGACGACCACGGACGCATCGGTGACGCGGGGGCAGATCACGACGTCGGCGCCGGAGTCAAGCGCGGCGACAATGCCCCACGCGCCCAGGTATGCGTTGGCGGACACAGGAGTTGCCGTGAAGGGCTGACCGGTGTCGAGATTGGTGAGCTGCGGTCTGAGCCCGTCGATCCGCGGCATCAGGTCATCGCCCTCGATGTGAGCGACCTCGACCGCGACACCCAACCGCGCCGCGATCTCGCGAACCTTGTCTGCGCAGCCCGCTGGGTTGAGACCGCCGGCGTTGCTGACCACCTTGATCCCTCGTTCGACACAGGTGCCGAGCACCTGCTCCATCTGGGCGAGGAAGGTCGACGCAAACCCGAGCTCGCTGTTTCGAGCCCGCTGTTTGTGCAGGATCAACATGGTGAGCTCGGCCAACCAGTCGCCGGTCAGCACATCGATGTCGCCGCCGTCGACCATCTCCTTCGCCGCCGACAGTCGATCGCCGAAGAACCCGCTGCAGTTGGCAATGCGCACGGGACGATCGCCGGTCACGTCGATTCGATCCTGACCAGGACATGCCCGGAATCCACCTGCTGACCTGCCGTGACGAACACCTCGGCCACCACGCCGGCTGCGGGCGACACGACCTGGTGCTCCATCTTCATGGCCTCCATTGCCAGCAGTGCCTGGCCGGCTACTACCGCATCGCCGACGCTGACCATGACTCGCAGGATCGAGCCCGGCATCGGCGCGACGGTCGAGCCGGCGCGACCAGCATCGTCGGGTGGTGCGTAGCGCGGCGGAACAGCGAACCGGTGCAGGCCACGCGACACGAACACCACGTCGCCGTCGATCTCGGTCTCGATGAACATCAACGCCCGCAACCATTCGTCCGTCAGTGCTGCGCCGTCGACCGACGCTTCGACAATTGTCCCGGTGCGGTCGTGGGCGTAGCGAACATCGTGCGAGCCGACGCGGACGTGCTGCAGTTGGCTCGGGTTGTTGCGCCAACCGGTTGGAAACTGCGTGAGCGCCGTTCGCTGGGTCCGGGCCCAGGTCAGCGCTGCGGCTGCGGGAAACGCCGGATGTACCTCGACGGGCTCGTGCGGTGTGCGGTCGAGCCACCCCGTGTCGATCTCGCGCCAGCGATCAACGAGCAGTGGCAACAACGCCAGTAGCTGAGACCGGTTGGTGATCGGTCCGATCAGATGTGCCCGGCCAAGGGCGCGTTGCAGCTTGTTGATGGCACCAGCACGTGTAGGCGCATGGGCTATGACCTTGGCGATCATCGAGTCGTAGAACGGGCTGACCACCGAACCGCTGGCGACTCCGCTGTCGATGCGGACGCCGTCGATCTCCGGGAACTCGATGCGTCGGAACGTGCCCGAACTGGGCAGGTAACCGTTGTCGGGGTCCTCGGCGCACAATCGAACTTCGATCGCGTGTCCGTTGATCGTCGGATGCAGCGCTGCCTCCGGGAGTGGTTCACCGCCGGCGACGAGCAACTGCAGTTCGACCAGATCGAGGCCGGTGATCATCTCGGTGACGGGATGCTCGACCTGCAGCCGCGTATTCATCTCGAGGAACCAGAAGTTGTCGTCGCTGTCGACCAAGAACTCGATGGTGCCGGCCCCGATGTACCCAACTGCGCGGGCTGCTGCCACCGCCGCCGCGCTCATTGCTGCACGCAAGGGTTCGTGGACCGCCGGGGAGGGCGACTCCTCGATGATCTTCTGGTGGCGTCGCTGCACGCTGCAGTCGCGTTCGAACAGCGACACGACGTTTCCGTGCGAGTCCGCGAAAACCTGAATCTCGATGTGCCGGCCACCCTCGACGAAGCGCTCGACGAACACAGTGCCGTCTCCGAACGCGGCGGCCGCTTCGCGCTGACCCGAGGCGACGGCCTCGTCGAGCGCGGACATGTCGCGCACGATGCGCATGCCGCGCCCCCCACCGCCCGCCGACGCTTTCACCAGCGCTGGCACACCGATTTCCGCCAAAGTTTCGACGGTGCTGTCGGGCAGTACGGGCACGCCAGCGGCGCGCATAAGCCGCTTTGCTTCGATCTTGGAGCCCATCGCCGCGATCGCCGCCGGCGGTGGGCCGATCCACGTCAATCCGGCGTCGATGACGGATTGGGCAAATGCTTCGTTCTCGCTGAGGAACCCGTAGCCGGGGTGGATCGCGTCGCAGTCTCGGGCAAGCGCCGCGGCGATCAACAAGTCGCTGCGCAGGTACGTGTCGGACGGCGTGTTGCCGGTCAGCGGCCACGCGGTATCGGCCTGGCGCACATACGGCGCATACGTGTCGGCATCGGAGAACACGGCGACCGTGCCGATGCCGAGCCGGCGACAGGTGCGGATGATGCGGCTGGCGATCTCGCCACGGTTGGCGATAAGGACTCGGGTGATCATCGCATCACATCCGGTACACGCCGTAGCCGCGGGTGCCGACGATCGGCTGGTTGTCGATCACGCTGAGGCACATGCCGAGCACCGTTCGCGTGTCGCGTGGATCGATGATGCCGTCGTCGTAGACGCGCCCGGTCATGAACAAGGCGAGCGACTCGCGTTCGATTTGCTCCTCGACCTTTTGGCGCAACGCCTCGTCGGCCTCCTCGTCGAAGGGCCTTCCCATCGAGGCCGCCGACTGCTTGGCGATGATCGACATCACACCGGCGAGTTGCTGCGGGCCCATCACCGCAGTCTTGGCATTGGGCCAGGCAAACACGAACCGTGGCCCGAACGCCCGGCCGCACATGCCGTAGTTGCCTGCACCGTACGAGGCAGCCATGTGGATTGTGAGGTGCGGCACGTTGCTGTTGGTGACGGCGTTGATCATCTTGGCGCCGTCTTTGATGATGCCGCGCTGCTCGAATTCCTTGCCGACCATGTAGCCGGTGGTGTTTTGCAGGAACACCAGCGGCGTATCGATCTGGTTGGCGAGTTGGATGAACTGCGTGGCCTTGTGAGCCTCTTCGCTGAACAGGACGCCGCGATGATTGGCGAGGATGCCGATGGGATAGCCGTGCAATTCGGCGAAGCCGGTGACGAGCGAGGAGCCGTACAGAGGTTTGAACTCGTCGAAGTCGCTGTCGTCGACCAGGCGGGCGATCACGTCGCGTGGATCGAAGGGAATCTTCGGGTCAACCGACGGGATGCCGAGCAGATGTTCTGGGTCGAGGCGAGGTGGCTTGCCGGGTCCGCGTGGGCCGGGGCCGCGCTTCGTTTGGTTGAGGCGGCGAACGATCTGGCGACCGAGACGAATGCCGTCGAGCTCGTCGACTGCGAAGTAGTCGGCAAGGCCACTGATCCTGGCGTGCATCTCGGCACCGCCCAATGATTCGTCGTCGCTTTCTTCGCCGGTGGCCATCTTCACCAGCGGCGGACCACCCAGGAAAACCTTCGATCGCTTCTCGATCATCACGATGTAGTCGCTCATCCCCGGTACGTACGCGCCACCTGCGGTTGAATTGCCGAAGACAACGGCAACCGTAGGGATGCCTTCGGCAGACAGTTGGGTGATGTCGTGGAATGCCTGGCCCCCGGGGATGAAGATCTCACTCTGGGTCGGCAGATCGGCACCGCCGGATTCGACGAGGTTGACGACGGGCAGGCGATTCTGACGGGCGATCTCGTAGGCGCGCAACGATTTGCGCATGGTCATGGGGTTGGTCGTGCCGCCGCGCACGGTCGGATCGTTGGCCATGATCAAGCACTCGGTGCCCTCGACCACGCCGATCCCGGTGACTACACCGGCACCGACGGGAAAATCGGTGCCCCACGCTGCGAGCGGCGAGAACTCGAGGAACGGCGACTCGATGTCGAGCAACGCCTCAATGCGTTCGCGGGCCAGCAGCTTGTCGCGTTGGCGATGGCGCTCGACGTACTTAGGGCCGCCACCTCCGTTGACGATGGCCAACTGTTCGCCGTGCTGACTCAACTGGGCGAGCATCGCCTCGCGATTGGCGCGGAACATGTCGCTGTCGGGCAGAACGCGGTCGGGAACGATCGTCACTGAGCCCACCTCGGCGACCGCTTCTCGGCGAACGCGGCCATTCCTTCGCGACCTTCGTCGCTGATGAAGAGCGACTCCGACAGTGCCTGCAGCTCGGCGATCGTGTGTGGCTGCCGCAGCAACCTCTTGGTGGTCGCAACGGCGGTAGGGCCGCCGAGAAGGATGTTGCGACTGAGTTCGGCGACGGTCGAGGCGACATCGTCGGCCACGTGGGTTACCAGGCCCATGTCGAGGGCTTTGGCGGCGTCGAAGACCTCGCCGGTGAGGTACGGAGCTGCCAACTTCGACCATCCGCAGCGTTGCAGGATGGGCGCGGTGATGATGGCCGGGGCCACGCCAATGCGAACCTCCGTGAACGCGAAGGTGATCGTCGGATTGACCACCACCAGATCGCATGCCGCCATCAGCCCGACCCCGCCGGCGCGCACCGGTCCGTCGACGGCAGCGATGACCGGCGCCGGCGACTCGCCGAGCCGCCGCAGCGCGTGTACGAACGAGGTGGAGTCGACGCGTCCTGTCGAGCGCTCCTTCAGGTCGGCCCCTGCGCAGAACACAGGCGCTGTGTGGCCGAGCACGATGACCCGAGCCAGCGCTGCTTCGGCCGCATCGAGCGCCTCGTGCAGGTCGCTGAGCAGTTGGTGCGTGAGGGCGTTGCGATTGGCGGGGGAGTCGAGCGTGATCGTGGCGATCGCATCGGTCACCGTGACGTTGACGAGTTGGCCCACGACGGGGGACTGTACCCGCCTAGGCAGTGATGTCCCGAAGAAACGCCTCGACGTCGCTGCGCACGCGTGTGCGGCGCATGGGGGGCAACGCGTTGACGACCTGCCAGCGGTAGTTGGCCTTCCCGAGGCGCGGGTCGAAGACCGCCACGACCCCGCGGTCCGTGGCGTTGCGGATCAGGCGGCCTGTCGCTTGAGCGAGCAACATCGCAGCTCGGGGAAGATCGATCTCGTTGAAGGCCGCTGCGCCCAGCAGCTCGCGCCGTGCTGTCAGCAACGGGTCGTCGGGACGGGGGAATGGAATGCGATCGATGGTCACCAACGACAGTGTTCGCCCCGGGATGTCGACACCCTGGAAGAAACCAGCGGTAGCGAACAAGCACGACGACTCATCATCCGTGAATGCCTTGACCAGCGCGGTCTTGGGCAGGTCTCGCTGCGTGAGTATCTTCACGTCGACGCGCTGCTTCACCGCATCTGCCGCAGCGTCCATCGCCTTCCAGCTGGTGAACAGGGCCAGCGTTCGACCGCCCGCGGCGGTGATCAGAGCCGCCAACTCGTCGTGGACCGCAGCAGCGAACTGGGGCGAGCGGGGGTCGGGGAGATGCAGCGCGCAGTACAGGAGCGCGTTGGTGGCGTAGTCGAACGGGCTGCCGACGTCGATCTGCGTGAACGAGCCGTCGACGATTCCGACCCGGTGGGCCAGCGTGGCCGGCAACGTGGCACTCGTCAAGATCGCCGTGCGCTTGGTCCAGATTCCCGCCGACAGGACCGGACCAACATCGAGCGGGGCGATCTCCAGCCGGGCATTGTCGGGCATGCCCGAGACGAAGGCAACGTACCCCTCGTGCGGGCCCATGGCGACGTCGATCTGCTCCTGTACCCGGGTCGCCACCTGCTGGGCGCGAAGTTTGCGTTGCTGCGCCTCGGGCACGTCGGTGTCGATGGAGCGCAGGGCCGATTGGGCTTTCTCGATTCGCCCACGGGCGTCGATCAGTGCATCTTGGATGACGTCGGGAAAGGGCTTGGTCAGCCGTTCGCCGGCGAAGGTTCGCAGCGCCTCGCGGATGGCGGGAGCAGCTTCGGCCAGCCCGCCGACGATCGCCGGATCGTCGATGACCCTGCGCACGACGGCTGCCAGGTTGGTGAACCGGCCGGGGCCGATCTGTACGCCGACCGTGTCGCTCATGATGTCTTCGAGTTGGTGGGCCTCGTCGATCACGACGACCTCGTGCTCCGGAAGCAGTACGTTGCCGCTGGCGACGTTGAGGCCGTAGAGGTGCAGGTTGACCACGACCACGTCGGCCACCGACGCTCTGGCGCGAGCCAGTTCGGCAAAGCACACCGCGCCCATCGGACACCTCGTACCGCCCGGACACTCGTCGCTGCCCACACTGACGGCCTGCCACGATCGGTCGGCGGGCGACCAGGTGAGATCTGCCTGATCGCCGGTCTTGGTCTCGCCGGACCATTCGCACAGCCGCTTGATCTCGACCTTGGTGGTTGCCGCGAAGTCTTCGATCTCCAACTGGCCCTGGTCTGCCGATGACTGCAGTTCGCGGACTCGTTGCATGCAGATGTAGTTGCTGCGCCCCTTCAGCACCGCCCACTCGAACGGCTTTCCGAGATGGGCTTCGAGGAACGGCAGATCCTTGGCCGCCAGCTGGTCCTGCAGCGCTTTTGTCGCCGTGGCAACGACGATCCGCTTGTCAGTCAGGATGGCCGGCACCAGATAGCCAAGCGTCTTACCGGTGCCCGTGCCGGCCTGAACAATCAGGTGCTTGCCGCTGGTCACCGCTGCGTTGACTGCTGTTGCCATGTGTTGCTGGCCTGGTCGATCTTCCGCGGCAGGAAGCGCGGCGGTGACCCGCGCCAGCGCCGACTTCACGTTGTCGACAGCGGCCACGGTGTTCGACGGTAGCGGCTGGTCCGGCGTTGTCCGGTGAACGCCGCGGGAAAGCGGTACGTCCAGCCGCTTGGTCCGGGGCTGACGCACCTGGGCGAAAACGTCGACCCGCGACGGTCTCGCCTCGCACAAAGATTACGACTATCGGCGGGCGATGGCAATGGCTGAGTCGAGTTCATCCGCCCCGAAATCGGGCCAGGTCTGCTCGGTGAAATAGACCGGCGAACCCGCCGACTGCCACAGCATGAAGTTGGAGATGCGCCGCTCGCCGGAGGTCCGCACGACGACATCGACACGCGGCAGTTCGGGGAGGTACATGTGCGCATCGAGATCCGCGACGGTGACACGGGGATGCCCACCGGCAGCAGCTTGCTCGGCGGCGTGCACGATCTCGGCGCGACTGCCGTAGTCGAAAGCGACTGTCAGGACCATTCCGGTGTTGTCGGCGGTGTCCGCGATCGCGTTGACGATGGCCCGTTGGACGTAGCGCGGTGTACGGGCATCAGCACTGTCGAAGGGTCGCCCGATCCACTGCACGCGCACGTTGAGATCGTTGAGCTCGGCGACCCGGCCGAACAGCTTCTTGTGCAATCCAAGGATGTGGCGCACCTCGACACGTGGTCGTACCCAGTTCTCGGTCGAGAACCCGAACACCGTGAGCCAGCCGATGTCACGCTTCGCCGCCAGCCGCACGACCGCGGCCAGGTTCTCTTCGCCTTCGGTGTGGCCGGCGGTGCGGGGAAGGCTGCGTCGCCGGGCCCAGCGACCGTTGCCGTCCATGATGCAGGCGACATGAAGGGGCCGTTCAACTTCGTGAGGCACTGGTTGCCAACCATAGCCAGCACCGCCTGACGATGGCCCGCACGTGGTGGCCGGGCGTGGGAAGATGACCTTGTATGAGCCGCACCGTCGAGCCGACCGCCGAGTTGCGGCACGTGGTGATCGTCGGCGGCACGCTGGCCGAATGGAACTCGTTCGGAGACGCTGCGTGGAAGGAGCGAATCGTTCAGTTCGCCAAGGTGGTCGAGCACGCCGGCGCGGCATGGCTCACGATTCGCCCGCTCGACCGTGTCGAGCCACCGCACGGCGGCACGCCGGCCTCGGTCACCCGCGTCGGGAACTGTACGGCCGTCGTCGATCCACAGACTGACGGCCGGCAGCGCCTCGTCGCCGCGGTCAACGTGTTGCGGCGCGACGGGCGCGAGATCATCGATGCGAGTCTTGCCGAGGTGGTCAACGCGCCGGCGCCATGCGATCCGGATCTGGCGATCATCGTCGGGCCCGATACCGATCTGCCGTCGACGCTGGTGTGGGAACTGGCCTACTGCGAGCTGGTGTATCTCGACATCCGGTGGGACGCCTTGCGCGGCGAGCACCTGGAGACCGCGGTGACCGAGTTCGCCGGAAGGCACCGGCGTTTCGGAGGGCTCGACTAATGGGCTCTCCCGTCTACCGCGACACGGCTGTGGTGCTGCGCACCTACAGGCTCGCCGAAGCCGATCGGATCGTGGTGCTGATGACCGAGCATCACGGCAAGGTCCGCGCGGTCGCCAAGGGCGTGCGCAAGACGAAGTCGAAGTTCGGCGCCCGGCTCGAGCCGATGAGCCATGTGCAACTGCTGCTGGTCCACGGTCGCAGCGATCTCGACATCGTCAGCCAGGCCGAGTCGATCGAGACACTCGCGCCGATGGTGGCCGATCTCGACCACATGACCAACGGGATCGCGATGCTCGAGGCCGTCGACCAGTTGGCGCTCGAACGCGAACCGGCTCCGCACCTGTATCGCATGCTCGTCGGTGCGCTTCGCACGGTGGCGCGCCGCTCCGGCCCGCTGGTGGTTCCGGCGTTCTACTGGAAGTTGTTGGCAGCGGAGGGCATCACTCCGTTGCTCGACGAGTGCGCCCGCTGTGGCGAGCCGGGGCCGTTGGTCGCCTTCGACATGGATCACGGCGGTGCGCTGTGCCGCAATTGCCGCACCGGTGCGCCGCTGACCGCAGAGGCGCTCGAGATCATGCGCATGGTGTTGGGCGGACGCCTCAACGAGGCGCTCTCGGTTCCGGCATCGTCGGTGACTCACGAGGTTGCGGCCCATGCAACCCGGGCCATGGAGCACCACATCGAGCGCCGTCTGCGCACGGTGGCGATGTTCGAACGCATGGAGACGTAACCGGGAATCCATTCGTGGCTGCGTCGATCCCGCTCGTAGCCTTGCACGGGTATGCCTGCGACCGAACTCGATCAAGTTGTCAATCTCTGCAAGCGGCGGGGCTATGTGTACCCGTCTGCCGAGATCTACGGGGGCTTTCGCAGCACGTACGACTACGGCCCGCTCGGTGCACTCATGCTGCGCAACATCCGCGAGGCGTGGATTCGCTCGATGGTGCAATTGCGCGACGACGTCGTGCTGATCGATGCCGCCGTGCTCGGTCCGCCACAGGTGTGGGAGGCCAGCGGGCACCTGGCCAACTTCACGGATCCACTGGTGGACTGCACCAACTGCAAGAACCGGTTCCGTCTCGACAAGCTCGATGACCCGACGACGTGTCCGAGTTGCGGCAAGAAGGGCACGTTCACCGAACCGCGTCAGTTCAACCTGATGTTCAAGACGCATGCCGGACCGATCGAGGATGCCGGGGCGGTTGCCTATCTGCGCCCCGAGACTGCGCAGGGCATGTTCATCAACTTCAGCAACGTGTTGAACTCGACGCGGCGCAAGCCACCGTTCGGCATTGCGCAGGTGGGCAAGAGCTTCCGCAACGAGATCACACCGCAGAACTGGATCTTCCGCACGCGCGAGTTCGAGCAGATGGAGATGGAGTACTTCGTGCCCCCCGCCGACAGCGCGAAGTGGTACGAGTACTGGTGCAACGAGCGGATGAACTGGTATCTCGAACTCGGGGTGCCGACCGAGCTGTTGCGCCTTCGGGCGCATGACGAGGACGAGCTGTCCCACTACTCGACGGGTACGTCCGATGTGGAGTTTCTGTTCCCGTGGGGCTGGGACGAGGCAGAAGGGATTGCGCAGCGCACCGACTACGACCTGACGCAGCATTCGGATCATTCGGGGGAGAAGCTCGACTACTTCGACCAGGCCGCCAACGAACGCTACAAGCCGTACGTGATCGAGCCGGCTGTCGGTGTCACCCGCCTGTTCGCCATCTTCTTGCTGGCGGCGTACGACGAGGACGTGATCAACGACGAGACGCGAACCGTGCTGAGACTGCACCCGCGTCTGGCGCCGTACAAGGTCGCCGTGCTGCCGCTGTCGAAGAAGGACACCTTGACGCCGCTGGCACATCAGGTGCGCAAACAGCTCAGCGAGCGATACATGGTCGACTACGACGAGACGCAGGCCATCGGTCGCCGGTACCGGCGCCAAGACGAGATCGGCACGCCGTTGTGCGTCACGGTCGACTTCGATTCTCTCGACGACGGCGCAGTCACCATACGCGATCGCGACACCATCGAGCAGGTGCGCGTACCGATCGAGTCGCTGCTCAGCGAAGTCAGTTCTCGACTGGGCTTCTAGCGGCCGGCGACGTGTTGTGACGACCTATCTCGACCGCATTCTGGAAGTGCACCGCTCGATCGCCGAAGCCGACCGACGATCGATCGACGAGCTGACCGCGCAGGCAGCTGCGGTACCGGCGGCGCGCGACTTCGCGGCAGCAATGCGCAGCCAGTCGGGCTTGGCCGTGATCGCCGAGATCAAACGTCGCTCGCCGTCGAAGGGCGATCTGTTCGCCGACCTCGATCCCGCTGCGATGGCGCAGGCCTACGAGAGTGGTGGAGCCAGTTGCCTGTCGGTCCTGACCGATGGTCGGCACTTCGGTGGTTCGGTCGCCGACCTGCAGTCGGCCCGCAATGCATGCGCGCTGCCGGTGCTGCGCAAGGACTTCACCGTCAGCGAACGCGACGTGCTCGACGCGCGCATCATGGGCGCCGACTGCGTGTTGTTGATCGCCGCGGCACTCGACGCGAGCGAGCTGGTGGCCCTCCACGACCTGGCCATCACCATCGGGCTCGAGGTGCTGGTCGAGATCCACGACGAGGCCGAGTTGGAAGTGGCACTCGCAGCCAACGCTTCGATCATCGGCGTCAACCAGCGCGACCTCGTGACGTTCGAGGTGGATCACCGGCGTGCGGTGCGCATGGCCGGGATGATCCCTCCGGGCGTTGTTCGCGTTGCCGAGAGCGGCGTCCGTGATCGTGCTGACGCGTCGAGCCTGCGTGACGCCGGGTACGACGCCGTGCTGGTCGGCGAGTCGCTGGTCACCGCCGCGGACCCCGCTGCGGCAATCGCCGACCTTCGTGGTGTCTAGCCCGAAAACGATCACCTCGCATCCCACCCCGGCCCGATACGTTTGGGATTCGGATGTTCGTCAAGATCTGCGGTATCACGAATGAGGACGATGCTCTGTTCGCCGTTGCCATGGGTGCCGATGCAGTCGGCTTCGTGTTCGCCCCGTCGACACGCCAGATTGCCGCTCAGCAGGTCTTCAACATCACCCGTCGGCTGCCACCCGAGATCCTCACCGTGGGTGTGTTCCGCGACGAACTGCCCAGCAGGGTTATCGACACGGTCAATCGCGCCGGGTTGAAAGCCGCCCAGTTGCACGGACACGAGTCACCGTCAATGGTGGCCGAGGTCGCCGAGCAGATTCGCTGGGTGATCAAGGCGGTGGTTGCCGGGTCGCCCGACGCCCGGCGGATCAAGGACTTCAGCACCGACCTGATCATGGTCGATGCGCCATCGCCCGGCTCCGGCGAGCTGTTCGACTGGTCGCTGCTGGGCGAGGTGCCGGAAGGGCCGCGGTTGATACTGGCTGGCGGCCTCGACCCCGACAACGTCGCCACAGCCGTGCGCAAGGTGCAGCCGTGGGGAGTCGATGTGTCGAGCGGAGTCGAGAAATCGCCCGGCCGCAAGGATCCGATGAAGGTCAAGCTGTTCATCGAACGGGCCCGTGCCGCTGCGCCACAGCAGCACCTCGGGCCGGATTCGATGCCCTATGACTGGGCCGACGACGAGGAGTAGATGATGTCGCTGATGGCAGAACCATCGGCCACTGGACGTTTCGGCGAGTTCGGTGGGCGTTTCGTACCTGAGACCCTGGTACCCGCATGTCAAGAGTTGGAGGCCGCCTTTCGCGATGCGTGGGCCGACCCGGCGTTCCGAGCCGATCTCGACTATCAGCTGCGCCAGTACGCGGGTCGGCCATCGATCCTCACCGAGTGCGCCAATCTCAGTGAACAGCTCGGGATCCGTCTGGTGTTGAAGCGCGAGGACCTGAATCACACCGGCTCGCACAAGATCAACAACGTGCTGGGGCAGGCGTTGCTGGCCAAGCGCATGGGCAAGAAGCGTCTCGTGGCCGAGACCGGCGCGGGACAACACGGCGTGGCCAGCGCTACGGCGGCCGCACTGCTGGGCATGGAATGCAAGGTGTACATGGGTGCGGTCGATGTCGAGCGCCAAGCGCTGAACGTGTTCCGCATGAAGCTGCTGGGCTCCGAGGTCGAGGCGGTGCAGAGCGGCAGCCGCACGTTGAAAGATGCGGTCAACGAGGCGATGCGGGATTGGGTTGCCTCGGTCGAGTCGACGCACTACTGCCTGGGCTCGGTCATGGGTCCGCACCCGTATCCATGGATGGTCCGCGAGTTCCACCGGGTCGTTGGCGACGAGGCCAAGCAGCAGTGCCACGAACTGTTCGGCGACGTGCCCGACGTGGTGGTTGCGTGTGTCGGCGGTGGTTCGAACGCCATTGGCATCTTCTCCGGCTTCGTCGACGACCGCACTCGGCTGGTCGGTGTCGAGCCGGCCGGGGGCGCGGCGGTCGGTCGCGGGCAGCCCGGCGTGGTGCACGGCATGCGCAGCTATCTGATGCAGGACGAGTACGGCCAGGTACTGGAGGCCCAGTCGATTTCGGCGGGCCTCGACTATCCGGGCGTCGGGCCCGAGCACAGCTACCTCGCTTCGATCGGCCGTGCCGAGTACCCGTCGGTCACCGACGCGGAGGTGATCGATGCGTTCCAACTGCTGGCCCGAGCCGAGGGCATCATCCCAGCGCTGGAATGTGCGCACGCACTTGCGTGGATCACGCGCGAGGCCCCGAACATGCAGGGCAGCACGGTGCTGATGAACCTGTCGGGTCGTGGCGACAAAGATGTCGCCCAGATGTTGGAAATCCTGGCACGATGACGGGGGAGCCGGATCCCGGGGTGTTGGAGACCGCATTTCGTCGCCAACGTGCGGCCGGCCGCAAACTGCTGGTGCCGTACATCACCGGTGGCCTCGCCGGGTGGCAGCAGGCGGTGCGCGCCGTCGCCAATGCTGGTGCCGACGCCATCGAGATCGGCATGCCGTTCTCCGACCCTGTGATGGACGGACCCGTCATCCAGATGGCGTCACAGATGGCACTCGAAGGCGGGGCGACACCCGTGTCGATCCTCGACGAGGCCCGCGATCTCGACGTCGGGATCCCCCTCGCAGTTATGACGTACTACAACACCGTGCACCACGCCGGCCACGAACGATTCGCCCATCAACTGCTGGCCGCGGGGATCACCGCTGCGCTGGTGCCCGACCTTCCCTTGGAGGAATCGGGGCCGTGGTGCGAGGCGGCCGACGCTGCCGGCATCGAGACGGTCATGTTCGCCGCACCCACGGCGCCCGACGAACGACTGCCGCTGATCGCCGCTCGTGCCCGTGGCTTCGTGTACTCGGTCGGCCTGCTCGGTGTCACCGGCGAACGCGACGAGTTGGCCGCGACGGCGGCTTCGCTCGCTGCTCGGCTCAAAGCCATCACCGACGTGCCGGTACTGATCGGCGTCGGTGTGTCGAACGCGGCGCAGGCGCGCCAAGCAGTGCAAGTGGCGGATGGTGTCGTGATGGGTGCATCGGTGATCAGGCGTCTGCTCGACGACGGCCCCGAGGCGGCGGGCGACTACATCGCCGAAGTCCGCGCAGCCATCGATGGCTGAGTCGTGCGAGTTGTGCGAGGCGGCACGGCTGACGGAGTGGTTCTACGAGGACGACGTGTGCTGGATTGCCGAGTGCGAGCAGTGCTACGTGCCGATGGTCGTGTGGAAGCAGCACGATCCCCAGCCGCCTGCCACCGTGCGCGACACGATGCTGGAGCTACTGGGCTCGGTCGTGCGGTCGTCCTATCGCTTCGACGGTTTCTACATCGACGACAACATGCGCTCAATTCCCGGCCACTACCACGCTCACGCCCGACCGCGTGGTGGGTTCTTCGGTCACGGACTGCGCGACCGAAGGTGAAGATGCAAACAAACCGCCAACAGCGGTTGGTTTGCTTGTTGAAGCTGCCCCCGGGCAAATTATCGACCGGAAGGATCTGAATCAGATGGGCTCAGGAGGGGCGGAGGATGGGACCACGCATCTGCTTGTTCCTTTGAGTTTCGTCGGCGGCGGCTCCGTCGAGTCGTGATGAAGATATCACAGTCCGTGACGAGAATTGCAAATCG
>JANOCR010000199.1:0-7440 GCA_031412355.1 Ilumatobacteraceae bacterium
ACACCCTGCCGCGCATAGATCACGGCGATCTCGCGAGTCATGGCCAGCACCGCGCCCTTCGACGCCGTGTACGCCACCTGCGGCGTGGCCGCACCCATGTGGGCGACGAACGAGGCGACGTTGATGATCGAGCCGGCTTCACCCGACTGCTTCGCCGCCTCCTGCATCGCGGGTATCGCGTATTTGCAGCCCAACAGCACGCCAAGAACGTTGATGTCCATGGTCTTCTGATACGTCTCGACCGATGTGGTAACCGGGTTGTCGTCGTCGCCCAGCATGACACCAGCGTTGTTGTACAGCACGTGCAGACCGCCGAATGTCTCGACCGCATGCTGCACCGCTGCCTCGACGGACTGGCCGTCGGTGACATCGCAACTCACGTAACTGGCTTCGCCACCAGCGGCCGCAATCGCCTCGACGGCCTCGTCGCCATCGGAGAGATCGGCGATCACCACCTGTGCACCTTCAGACGCGAACAGCTCGGCGCCGACGCGACCCAATCCCGACGACGCGCCGGTGATCAGCGCCACCTTTCCAGCCAGACGATTCATGGCGGCCTACGGTAGTGCACAGGCCAAACTGGAGAACCAATGACCGCGTGGCGCGTGCTGACATGGAACATCATCGGGTCGCGTCAGCCGAATCTCGATGTCATCACCGAGGTGATCAGCGGTTACGCAGCCGATGTCGTGGCCTTGCAAGAAGTGCGGCAGCGGCAGGCCCGCGGACTGGCGCGTCGCCTCGGCTGGCCGTCACGCGCGACGGCGACAGACTTCGGGTGGTCAACACGCATCTCGCGTCGCACAACGCCGACGAGCGAATCGCCCAGGCCCGTCGGGTCGTTGCGTTGATCGGAGACCGTCGGCCGACAGTCGTTGCGGGTGATCTGAACGCGGTCGACGAAGTCGAGGTGGTGCGCGAGTTCGGTGCGGTCGGATTGGTCGATCCCGGCGGTGACTACTCCAATCCCTCGATCGCCCCCGTCCGGCGACCCTGCCGGTGCTCGTGGAGATCTCGGTTGAGTAGTGCGGTTGACCTATTTCGTGTCACTTGTCTTGATCGATGGCCAACTCATACCGATACTCAGACAACGTGAACACTTCTCGGCGTCGACACCCCCCGTCGACGCCCGAGAAGGCAGGAGTGCCACATGGAAACCCCAACTCGACTGAACGACGAAGAGGCCCACGACCTGGCTGTGCGCCATCTCGCTGAACTGCTTGGCTCGGCCAATCCTCCGGCGGTCGCCTGGGACGTTGACCACCACCTGCAAGGTCACCTCGATGTCGCCGGCCACCACATGGTGCTGATCGCGACCCGCACGCCCGATCGCTGCCCCCTGCTGCTGACCGACGAGGACTGGGACAGCCTGCGTCGCACACACTGCCACGCCGCCGCCTGACGGCGTGCCCATCGCGGGCACTGAAATGGGCGCCCTCAGCCCATTCCGCGCCCCGCGCTCCCCAACCCGGTTGGGCATGAAACACTCCACTGGCCCTAGATGCGCTCCCAGTAGCGGCGCAACTCCCAGTCGGTGACCGACTGGTTGGCGGCCAACCACTCCGCCTTCGCCATCGTGAGGATGTGGTGGTGCACGTCGTCGCCGAAGCACTCCTTGGCGATCGACGAGCCCTCCCACAGTGCGATGGCATCGGGCAGGTTCCACGGGATGCGGCCGATGTCGGTCGCCTCGTAGCCGTTGCCGGCGTAGGGCTCGCCCAGTGGCAACTTGTTGCGAATTCCGTACAGGCCGCCGGCGATCTGACCGGCAAACGCGAAGTAGCTGTTGGCGTCGCTGCCGGGGATGCGGCACTCGACGCGGCAACCCTTGCCGTGGCCAACCTTGCGGAACCCGAGCGTGCGGTTGTCGACTCCCCAACCGATCCCGGTCGGCGCCCACGACCCCGGTTGGAACCGCTTGTAGCTGTTGACCGTTGGCGCCCACAACAGACTGAACTCCTGGGCCGTGGCGATGAGGCCGGCGAGATAGTGCTGGAAGGTTTCGCTCATGCCGTACGGGCCGTGATGATCGTCGAACACCGCCTTCTTGCCATCGAGCGACCACAGGCTCGAATGCACGTGGCACGACGACCCCGTGTCGTTGAAGTCGTACTTGGCCATGAAGCTGACCGACCGGCCATTCAAGTGCGCTATCTCCTTGGCGGCTGTTTTGTACACGCTGTTGCGGTCGGCCATCTCGACGGCCGTGGTGTAGTCGAGGTTCATCTCGTGCTGGCCACGACCTGCCTCGCCCTTCGAGAACTCCACCGGAACGCCTGCAGCCTCGAGCCCGCGGCGGATCGCCCCGAGGATGTACTCGTCCTTGGTCGTCTGCAGGATGTGGTAGTCCTCGAGCCACGGCGAGTGCGGCCGCAGGTCGCGATAGCCCTTCGCGTAGGCCTCGTCGTAGGTGTCGTGGAACAGGTAGAACTCGATCTCGCTGGCCACCATCGGCAAGAACCCCAATGCCTCGGCGGCCTGTTCCTGACGGCGCAGAACGGTCCGTGGAGCGACTTCGACCAGTTCGCCGGTGTCGACGTCGAACAGATCGCACATGATCATCGCCGTCTTGTCGACCCACGGGATGCACCTAACGGTGTTCCAGTCGGCGCGAGCCAACATGTCGCCGTATCCCTGCTCGTAGCTGGTGAACCGGTAACCCGGCACCGGGTTGTTGTCCATATCGCAGGCGATCAGGTAGTCGCAGTTCTCGGTACCGGCCTCGGCCACCGACTCGAGGAAGAACCGTCCAGTGGTGCGCTTGCCGGTGAGCCGACCCTGCAGATCGGGAAAGACCATCAGCACCGTGTCGATCTCACCACCACGGATGTCGCGCTCCAGTTGGTCACGGCTCACTTCGGTTCGTCCGGTCATGGCGATGCACTGTAGTTACGATCACACGATGCCCAGAGACGGAACCCGCACTATCGCCCAGCACATTCTCGACGGCATGCGGGCGACGGGAGTCCGTCAACTGTTCTGCCTGCCGGGCGTGCAGAACGACCCCTTCTTCGATGCCGTGGTCGACGCGCGCGGCTGGCTGGAGGTGATCGTCAACCGGCACGAACAGGGCTGTGCCTACATGGCGTTGGGTGCAGCGCAAGCCACAGGCCGGCCGACGGCGATGTGCGTCGTGCCGGGACCCGGACTGCTCAACGCATCGGCCGGATTGTCGAGCGCATGTGGTGGCGGAGCGCGGGTGCTGGCGATCGTCGGGCAGATTCACTCGCCGTTGCTCGGCAGGGGGTTTCGTGTGCTGCACGAGCTCGACGACCAGCCGGCCGTGCTGACACAAGTCACCAAGCACGCCGCGATCGTTCGCAACGCCGAAGACGCGGCGGAGCAGATCCAAGATGCGTTCGACCGGTTGGTATCGGGCACCCCGCGGCCCGTTGCCATCGAGGTACCGGCCGATATGTGGACCAAACCTGCTCCCGGCACCGTCGGCGCAGGGGTTCGCTCGATGCCCTCAGTGGATCTCGATGCTGTTGATGCAGCAGTCGACAAGCTACGCGCTGCGACGAATCCGATGATCTGGGTCGGCACCGGCGCACAGGACTGTGCGCCCGCAGTTCGCCAACTCGCCGACATCATGCAATCCCCGGTGTCGACGCGACGCATGGGCCACGGCGTGATGGACGAAACCGATCCTCTGTTCGTACCGTTGGGTCTCGCCCACAGAATGTGGGCCGATCTCGATCTGGTGCTCGGCGTCGGTTCAAGGATCGAGTTCCCCCTGCTGCAGTGGGGAAGCGAAGGCGTGAACCTGATCCAGATCAACACCGACATCGACGAGCTCGACCGGCACGGGATCGGGGCCCTCGGCATTCACGGCGACGCCGCCGAAGTGATGCCGCTGCTTTTGGATCGACTCGGTGATCTGCAACGCCCCTACCGGCGAGCCGAGCTCGCCGCGAAGCGTGCCGAGTTCTACAACGACATCGCGTACCTCGAGCCGCAGCTGTCGTACCTCGAGGCAATCCGCGAAGCACTGCCCGACGATGCGATCATGGTCGAAGACGTCACTCAGATGACGTTCGTCGCCCATTTCGCCTACCAGTTCACCCGGCCCCGGACCTTTCTGTCGTCCGGGTTCGCCGGCACCCTCGGTGCTGCGGTCGCGACAGGAATCGGTGCGAAAGCGGGAGCGCCGGACCGCACGGTCGTCACGATCACCGGTGACGGAGGGTTTCTTTTCACAGCGACCGAACTGGCCAGCGCCGTGCAGCATCGCATCCGGGCAATCACGGTGGTGTTCAACGACAACGCGTTCGGCAATGTGCGGCGCATCCAGCAGGAACGGTTCGGTGTCGAGCGCACGATCGCGTCGACATTGATAAATCCCGACATCGTCGCCTTCGCCCGAAGCTTCGGGTGCCTCGGCCTGAGGGCCCACGACCCGCACGAGCTCGGCGACGCGCTGCGCACGGCCATGGCACACAACGGGCCTGTGGTGATCGAAGTGCCGGTGGGCGCGGTTCCATCGCCCTGGCCGTTCATCGTCATGCCACGGGTGCGCTGAAAACGAATCAGGCCTTCTTCTTGACTTCCTTCGGTGGCTTCAGCACGCCCTTGGCCAAGGCCTCGTCGAGGTACTTCTCGGCGTCCTCCGCACTGACCTTCAGAGCTGGCGCGATTTCACTGATGAGGTTGATCCGGGCACGGTCGTACATGGTTCGCTCGGCAGCCGACAGCGACGCATCACGGTTACGGGCAGCCAGGTTTCGTACGACCTCGGCAACCTGGTACACGTCGCCGCTCTTCAACTTCTCCTGGTGGTTCTTGAACCGGCGGCTCCAGTTGCTGGGCACGCGCGGGTCGGGCTTCGACAGCACCGACACCAGGTCTTCGAGCTCGTCGGCGTTGACAGGCGGGCGTACGCCGACCTCATCGGTCTTCAACGTCGGCACCGACAGGGTCATCTCGTTGATGACGGTGCGCAGGATCAAGTACTCCTGAGTGGCACCGAACGCTTCCATCTTCTTGGTTCCCTGCACGATGCACGCGCCATGCTGGGGGTAAATGACGGTGTCGCCCTTTTTGAACTTCACACACGACCTCATGCGGCTCGAACTGCGGACTTGTTTAGGGTAGGGCCAGATCGCCGGAATCCCTACCCGGCAATCACCTCGTAGAGCTGAAGTCGGGGAGGAACCTGCGGCGACAGCTCAATGTCGATCCGCCGCTCGGTGCCATCGGCGTGACGCATGGTGGCCCGGCCCCGCATCGGTGTGTCGGCGACCACCGCCTCGACCACCAGTGGTCCGTGCGCCGACGTCATTTCCGCTGCCTGCAGGGCTCGTCTGGACAGCGATTCGTCGAGTGCCACATTGTCGGCGAACAGCGCGTCGGCCGCATCGCCAGCCCAGTCGGACAGGAGGATTGCCAGCCTTTCGGCGGCTCCTAGCAATGCAGGGCTCGGCGCAACCAAGGCTGCTGGTACGAGGCCGTGGTCGTCGACAATCTCCAGCATCCGGCGCGACATCGTCGACATCGGCACATACGTCGCGTTGCCCAATGCGATCACGCCGATGCCACGGCCCGGCAACCATCGCATGTTCGACCCGTAGCCGGGAAGACCGCCGGAGTGATGCACGAAGTGGGCGAACCGGGTGTCGTGTTGAACGAACAGGCCGAACCCGTAACCGCCGCCGTCGATCCGTTCCGGCACCAGTTCATCACCCTCGCCCGCCGGCAGCGAGTGGACGGTCGGGAAACTTCGGTGCACCTGCTGCATCTCGCGTCGCGACGCTCTGCACAAGGGCGCCACATCGGCGTCGTCGCGAGGCGGGAAGGCGTCGTCGAAATACGTCACCCATCGCGCCAGATCGGAGACGCAGGACCACAGGCCGCCCATCGGCGCGATGGCCCCATCGCCCAGCGGGTCGAGATCGGCCACGCGCTGGTCGTCGACCACTTCGTACGGCCTCGCCCAGTCGTCGTGGTGCGGTTGCAACCACGTCGTGCGATCCAAGGCCAGCGGAAGCAAGAGGTTGTCGGTGATGAAATCCTGGGCGCGCTGGCCGGTGACGCGAAGGATGACCCGCCCCAGCATTGCGAAGCCGAGATTGGAGTATTCGCCGCGGACATCCGGCGTCCATGCGAAGGTCGCGCCGTTGGCCACCACAGCATCGAGTTCATCGTCGGAGAAGTCGAGATGGCGGTCGGCCCACACATCGTCGGTGGCCAGACCCCCGGCCATCGACAGCAGGTGGCGCACAGTGATCGGTGGCGAGTCCATGGTCGGACCGACGACCTCAGCGAATTCCGGGGCGATCTCGGCAACGACGTCGTCGAGTCGCATCATCCCGCGATCACGAAGAATCATGATCGCCGATGCCGTGAAGCTCTTGGTCATCGAGGCGATGCGAAACACGGTGTGCTCGGTCGGCACCGGGTCCGGTTCGGCTGCATGACCACCCGTCAACACCAGTTCACCGTCAGCGACCACACCCCACGAGATCGAGCATCGTCTCTGCTGCGATCGCAATGCCACCAACCGCTCGAGGTCGGCCCGGGCCGCGACGAACGAATCGGAAGTCATCGGTGAATCTTGTCGCATTCGGGAACCGCGCAGCACGCCATAAACGTCAGAGTGTCGTGGACATCTACGTCAATCGGCGCGGGCAATTCGAGGCGATCGTCGACGTGGTGTACGAGCCGTTGCAGCGCTACTTCGGCCGGCGCGCCCGAGCCGAAGACGTATCCGACCTGCTCAACGAGGCACTGCTCGTGATCTGGCGCCGACTCGACAGCGTGCCCGTCGACGACCCACTCCCCTGGTCGTACGGTGTCGCCAAGCGGTGCCTCGCCAACCACCGTCGGGGCGAGCATCGCCGACTGCGGCTCGTCGGCCGGCTCTTCGCCCAGCCCGCCAGCTTCGACGTCGGTGCTCTCGACGATCCGCCTGGTGAAAGCGGTCACGTCGGTCTCACGGCGGCTATCGGTGAACTGAACGAATCGGACCAAGAGCTCATTCGCCTGTGGGCATGGGAGCAACTGGAACCTCGTGAGATCGCCGTCGTGCTCGACATGACATCGAACGCGGTGAGCCTGCGGCTGTCCCGGGCAAAGAAGAAGATTGCAATGTCGATGGAACGACAGAACGGAGCCCTTGCCGGACAGGAACGGTTCGGACACCGAAGGGAGCCTCGGTCGTGAACGACGAGCTGCGCGAACAACTCGGAAAGCTCGACCCGATGCACCCTGGCGTGCCCGTCGAATCGCCGACGACGACGTCGGCCCGAAACCGTTTGGAGCAAATCATGAATACCCCCATCATCGAACAAGGATCTTCGGATTCGCGGTCTGAACTCAGCCGCCAACCTTCCACGCGCAGACGCACTGCTCGTGACAACCCGCGTCGGATGTGGCTGATCGTCGGTAGTGCCGTGGCCTCGGCCGTCGTCGCCTTGGGCGTCGGCGCAGCCGTCATCAGCA
>JANOCR010000200.1:0-19608 GCA_031412355.1 Ilumatobacteraceae bacterium
CCAAACCGGCTCGGGAACGAGCACCAACATGAACATGAACGAGGTCATCGCCGACCGGGCCTCGGAACTGCTCGGCCAGGCGGTCCACCCCAACGACCATGTCAATGCGTCGCAGTCGTCGAACGACACCTTCCCGTCGGCGATCCGGATTGCCGCTGTGCTGCAGCTCAACACCTCACTGCTGCCGGCCCTCGACGCGTTGGTTTTGTCGTTGATCGACCTGTCGAATCGTCACGTCGACACGATCAAGATGGGTCGAACCCACCTGATGGACGCTGTGCCCATCACGTTCGGGCAAGAGATCGGCGGGTGGGCCCGAAGCGTCGAACTGTCGGCCGAGCGAATCACCACCATGCTGCCGCGCCTCGCCGAGCTACCGATCGGCGGAACCGCTGTCGGCACCGGATTGAATGCACCAGCCGGTTTCGGCGCGCTGGTTGCCGCGCGGCTCAGCGTTCGAACAGGCTGCGCGTTCAGCGAGGCGGCCAATCACTTCGAGGCCCAATCGAGCCAGGACGCCGTGGTCGAAGCCGCGGCGACGTCAAAGGTCGTCGCCCTGTCGTTGCACAAGATCGCCGGGGACATCCGGCTGCTCGGGTCGGGCCCGAAGGGCGGTTTGGCGGAGATCGTGCTCCCGGCGCTACAGGCCGGAAGCTCCATCATGCCGGGCAAGGTCAACCCGGTGATTCCCGAAATGATGCAGCAAGTCGCAGCTCAGGTGGTGGGAAACGACGCAACGATCACGTTCGCGGCAACGATGTCGACGCTGCAGCTCAACACGGCCATGCCCGTGATGGGCCGCAGTGTGCTGTCGTCGATCCAACTGCTCGCCAACGCGGCGACGCTGCTCGATACGCGGTGCATCCGCGGCATCGAGGTCGACAACGAACGCATGCGGGGATACGCCGAACGCTCCCCCGCCCTCGTCACCGCTCTGGCGCCCCGAATCGGATACGACGCTGCCGCGAAGCTCGTTCACCAAGCCGAGCAACAGGGCGTGTCGATAGCCGAACTGATCGAGGCACAAGACGTCGGTGGAAAAGCGACATCGGTTGTCGACGCTTTACTAGCGATGGCCCGGCCCCACGAATGAGTTCAACAACCGGTTAGCCCACGAAGTCGACGCACACGAGAGCAAGGTCGTCGAACCGCTGGGTCACCGATGCGGCCAGTGTCTTGACGAAATCCTCCGGCCCCAACTGCGCATTCGACGAAGCCAACTCGGCGAGACGGGCGAGGCCGATGTCGAGATGCTCACGCCGGCGTTCGACCAAGCCGTCCGTGAACATCAACACGCGATCCCCTGGGCTGATCTGCACCGTCGACGATTCGTAGTGTTGCCCCTCGAACAGCGCAAGCGGCGCGCCAGGCCGTTCGTCGAGATAGGTCGATGTGCCATCGGCCAACACGAGGAGTGGCGAGAAGTGACCCGCTTGCGCCCAACGCAGGGTGCGCGCACCTACGTCGAGCACTGCATAACAGCAAGTGACGAACGGTCCGTCGGGTTCGTTCAGCTTCGCCGTCACGTCGTTGGCGCGGATCAACACCTCGTCGGGTTCGGTGTGTTCTGTGGCAATCGCCCGGAAGATGTTGCGCACCTGCACCATGAACACTGCGGCACGATGTCCATGACCGGCTACATCGGCGATCACCAAGGCGACACGATCATCGTTCAGCGCGAACACGTCGTACCAGTCGCCGCCGACCGGCTGGTGCGGATCGGCGGGCTCGTACACCGCAGCAATGCGCACAGCGGGCAGGTCAGGCAGAGTGGTGGGAAGCGCGGCTGCCTGCAACAGACCGAGCGCCGTTCGCTCGGCCGCAGCCTGCAGTGCTGCAGCGCGCGTCGCCTCCTCGGCGACCACGATCTCGGTCACATCACGCGACGCCGAGATGTAGCCATCGCCCAACTTGGCGACCTGCGTCGTCCAGTACATCTGTCGCCGGTTTCCATCGGTCCCACTTCTCGCGGTGTTCGGTGCGTCGGCGTACTGCACGCGGTGACCCTGATATGGCAGGCCGGTCTCGACAACATCGCGAAGCCGGTCGAACATGCCCGACTCGCGCCAATCCGGATTGATCTCACAGATCAGGTGGCCGACGAGGCCGTCGCTGCCACGCCTTGCACCACTGGAGTCATGACTGTTGACGAACTCGATGACGAAGTCGACGATCGCCCCGTTGTGGTCTCTGACCGATCGGCCCACCACCACGTCGTCGAGCATCGCGTCGAGCGCGTGCCTGAACTCAATCTCGTGAGCGTCGTGCGTGGCAACGATGCGGGCCAGGGCCAACGTCACCAGCGACGAGACAGTTCCGGCAAGGGTGGTCATCGCTTCGGTAATCGGGCGAGGTGCTGCCCAGCCGATGTGCATCACACCAACGGCGAGGCCAGTCGGATCGGCACGCAACGGCATCGACAGGCTGGCGAGGTCATGCGACGCCGGCCCGAACGCCTTAAGCAAGGGATACCGTCGGGCAAACGCGGCCTGGTCCTGCAAGGCGACCAGTGTGTTGATGCGCGCCGCCTCGGTGATCGGACCGGACTCTTGAAGCGTCATTCTGGATCCGATCCGGCGGGCCATCTCGTGGTCACCGAACCCGCCCAGCGCGGCGACGACCAGCATGTCGTCCTCGCGCAATGCGACCGTCACCCTGCCCTGGAAGGTTTCGACCAGGAACTCACACACACAGTCGGCGATCTGTTGCTCGTCGACCGCAGTCGTCAGCGACTCCGACAGTTGCAAGAGCCGTTCGGCGTGTCGACGCGACACGATCTCGTTGGTCACGTCGGTGACCGCCGCGCCGATTCCGACGACCTCCGATCCGCCGTCGCGCAACGGCTGATAGTTCACCTTCCAATGTCGCTCCAACCCGATCTCGGGCATCATGATGTTCAACTCGTGATCGTTGATCGCGTGACCAGTGTCCCTGACGCGTCGCAGAAGATGCTCGTACAGCTGACCGGTCATCGGACTGAGATCGCCCGGTCTCAGCCCGACGTGCTCCGCCGCGGTGAGACCGTTCATCCGAGCCATGGGCTGGTTCACCCGTTGATAGCGCAATTGGCGATCGAAGACGGCCATGGCGATGGGCGACTGGTCGAGCAGCGTCTCGCTGAGCTGACGCTCGATTCGCTCCAACTCGCTTGTCGCCTCCAGCCGGTACTCGAGCAAGATCACCCCGGCCACCGCCGCGGCAAACAGAAGGACGCCCAGCAGATCGCCGCGGCTGGCGATGGTCCACGACGACCGCGGGGACGTGAACGCCCACCACAGAGCCAGCGTGCTCAACACTCCCGACATGACTGCAGCGCGCGTGCCGGCGACAACAGCGGCCACGACGCATGCCAACAGCAGCAGCACGCCTGGCCGATACTTTTCGGCGTCATCCACGGGCAACAGCAGAGCGGCGGTCACGACAGGCAGTGCAGCTCCCAGCGCCAGCTCTGCAGGTCGCACACGTCGGCGCAGCCCCGACGTCAACCGCCGCGACGAGCGGCCTGCGGCCCCTTCGTGGTTGGAGGTGTCGGTCGGCTGGCCACCCAGCCGGCGAGCGCCGGATTCCACGAACTGCAGATCCTCGTTCGTGTACAACTGCGCCTTCGTGCGCCGGCCTGTCAACAGAACTCCGGTGACCGAATCGCCGAGTGGGATCGGTATCGCGATCAGCCCGTAAATCGGGTTGGCCGCGAAGTATTCCGGCCACGGGTCGGGGAAGGCGACGTCGGGGTAGTCGGCCAGATCGAGGTTCGGAACCAGCAACGGCCGCCCGAACTCAGCGACGCGGGCACTCAGCGAGTTCGGCGACATCGCGCCGCTGCGTGCCATCAGATCGGCAACCACCGGCGCAGGAGCATTCGGGTCGGCCATGTCGACCACCGTCGCCAAACCGGTGGCATTGTCGACCCTGGTCCACACCACGAGATCCCCACCGAGGTTCGCCGAGATCACATGGAGCAGCCCGGAGACTGCGTGCTCGGGATCGCGCCACGGCAAAGCAGAACTCGTGACCGACGCAGACTCTGGTTCGAGAAAGTCGCCGCCCGAATGCGGGTCCGCGTGCGGCAACTCCTCAGGCGGGACCGTCACCTCACTGAGCCGTAGTAGTCGTTGTAGCGGCCGGACTCGGTTGAGTGCTCGATCGGCTTGTAGGTCGGGGCAGATTTCACCTCGCGTTTGCTCATCGAGAGATAGATCGTGTGCTTCGCACCGCTGATCGAGCTGATCAGCCCGGCCGGGATCAGCCGCTTTCGTTCAAAGATCCACCATCCCGTGTCGACGACGATGAACGATGAATCGGCCTGCAACGAGTGCTCGTCGATCTTGCCGACGCGACCGTCGCTCGCCCTGACGACGTAGCCGACCAGGAAACGCGCCGATTCGGTAGTAGGTGGGAATGTCCAGATATCGGCGGCCATTCCAGTCTCCTCTCACCTGCGCCCGAGAGGGCGTCCGCAGCCTCTGGTACCCGTGGAGCCTGCCATCGAAACCTTATCCCCCGACGTTTCGACTGCGAGACTGGCGGGTAACAACCTGGCCATGAGACGGCGCGTCCACTGCAATCGATGGGAGCACATCGGGCCGTGTGCCCATGCGCGGAGCGGGCATACAGCACAGTTACTCTTTCGGGGCGATGTCGGACTTCAGCGCTGACATGAACGCCAGCGCCCTCGACCGCGAGCAGCAGGTGTTGGACGCGGTCCCGACAAGCGCCCGCGCCGCGCGCCGGTTCATCAGCGAAGCACTTCGCAGACACGGCGCTCCGACGAGCCTGGTCAGCGACTACGCGTTGGTCATCAGCGAACTGGCGACCAACATCATCGAGCACGGCGATGGGACCAGCCTCATCATCTATCTCGATGTTGCCGATCCGGATTGGTGGGAGGTGTCAGTGGTAGGAACGTCGATCGCAACACCCGGCCATTGGATGCAGCCCGAGACCTGGGCAGTGGCGGGCGCCGACGACGCCTCTGGCCGCGGCCTCGGGATCGTCCGTCACCTCATGGATGACGTAGCGACCGATGCCGCCGGCGACCGAGTCAGCATTCGCTGCCGTCGCCGCCGCGACGATTCGTAACGTCGCAACTCCGGCTCAGACGTGCTCGATGACTGTCGAGTTCCGCGCGTAGCGGGGCAACAACAGGGCTGCCAACACGACGACGGCAGCGGCCAGCACTGTCAACCACGCCATCGAGGACTCGAGGGCCAGCGACTCGACGAACGATTCCGACTGCACCGCACCGACGAAGCCGGCGATGCCGAGCACGCTGCCGAAGAAGATCTCGCCACTGCGCGACCGGGTTGCACCGCTGAGCAGCAGCGCTAAACCGATTCCGATCTCGATGAGTCCGAGCATCGTCGTGTGGGTGAAGCCCAACACCTCGATAACCGGATCAGACATCGACCCATCAAATCCACCGCGGACCACGGCGATGAGGCCGACGACAAGCAGGACCAGTCCCACGATGGCGGCGATGACTGCATCGGGCGCGAAGCGCGAGGCCGACGCAGTTCGAACCTGCCCACCGGAAACCGGGGCCACGGGTACGGCCACCGGGGCGACCTGGACGTTGGCGGGTGCTTCAACAACGGTCGAGACCGGCGGCTGCACAACGACGTCGCTTCGCTCGTGTATTGGACCTTCGGTGAACGACATGACTTCTCCTTCGGAGATTGTTGAATTCCCCCGGCAGAACCTGCCGAACGGACATGACGACGTGTAAATACCCCGTGCCCAGCGCCTCTAAACAGCCCGGCGCCGCCAACTCAGCGCTTCACTCGCCGAGAGCCCGGGTTTGAAGGGGCTCGTCGCCGGGAAGAAATAGATTCGTGCACACGACGTCAGAGGGGTCGGATCACGACGGCCTCTACATTCCCGGATACCACGCGCCTGGAGATCACCCTCAAGGAAACGGCGAACACGGCGAAGCATCGACCGCCAACAAGGCGTCTACCTGGTCGAATGTGCCATGGCGCACCATCATCGGTGCGGTCGCTGTGGTGGTTGCGACCTACGCGGGCATCACCATGATGCTGGCCGCTGGGCGGATCTTCATGTGGATCGCCATCGCCGGTTTCATGGCGATCGTCCTCGCGCCACTGGTGGGTCGGTTGGAACGCCGCATGGGCGGGCGCCGGTCGCTTGCGACGGGCACGGTTGTTTTCGCGACGTTGGCGGTGGTGGCAGGCGTGATCGCGCTGTTCATCATGCCGGTACGAACACAACTCGTCGACATCATCACCGATCTCCCAGGTGCCGTCCACGACGCCGCCGACGGGAGGGGGCCGATCGGAAACATCGTCCACAAGCTGAACATCGAGAGCTATGTGCAGGACAACGAAGCCCAACTTGCCAGAGCCGCCGACCGATTGAGCGATTCCTCGTTCCAAGCGGCACAGACGGTGGTCAGTGTGACATTCGCCTTCATCACCATCACGTTGCTCACGTTCCTGTTCCTCAGCCAATCGGCAGCAATCGGGCGCACCGCCCGGAACCTGCTCCCATACCGACGTCGTGCCGCCGCGCAACGGATAGCCACCGATGCCGCTGGCGCCGTCAGCGGGTACGTCATCGGCAACCTCATCATCAGTCTCATCGCCGGCGTTGCCGCATTCTCCTGCCTGGTTGCGCTCGGCGTACCCAGCCCCGTGGTGCTGGCACTCTTTGTCGCGGTCGCCGACCTGATACCGCTCGTGGGCGCAACGATTGGTGCTGCCGTGTGTGTGATCGCAGCGTATTTGCACAGCCCGACGGCGGGTCTGATCGCGCTGATCTTCTTCGTGATCTATCAGCAGGTCGAAAATGGTGTGATCTACCCATGGATCATGGCCCGCAAGGTCAAC
The DNA here is from genome assembly GCA_031412355.1 of Ilumatobacteraceae bacterium. GTDB lineage: Bacteria > Actinomycetota > Acidimicrobiia > Acidimicrobiales > Ilumatobacteraceae > JAENVT01. The sequence continues at coordinate 6,846 of JANOCR010000200.1, forward strand.
GTCAACCCGCTCGGAATCCTGCTCAGCGTGCTACTGGCAGTGGAGGTGTTCGGGATTCTCGGTGCGCTGCTGGCTGTACCGGTGTCGGGAGCACTGCTGGTGATTGTCACTGCGATCAGACAGGAACGCAATCGCGAACAGCTGGTCCTGCCGGACAACTACGACGAGGACATCGAGCTCGATCCAGCAAGCCACCCAGCGACGTAGACGGTATGACAGGCATCACATCGAAATGACTTGCATTTCGTAACTTGACCGGTACAGTTACTTATGTACTATACCGATAAAGAACGAAATGGAGTTGACATGGAATCATTCACAGCCCTCGCAAACTTGTACTCACGGAACTCGCTGCACGATGTTGCGTACAGCGCTTTGCCCAATGCCCCGGTGCAGCCGATCACCGAGCCACGCAACCGTCATCGGTGGGCGCTCGCCCGGATCCGCCGACCTGCTCGCCAGCCGGCGATCGGACTGCGGCCGGCACGCGCCGAGTATTGATCCCCCGTGCGAATCGGGACCAGAATCGTGGGATGGCGAGAGTGACACTGCAGACGATCGCCGACCAGGTCGGGGTCAGCCGCATGACGGTGTCGAACGCGTTCTCACGTCCCGACCAACTGTCCGCGGAGTTGCGCGAAAAGATCCTGGCCGCCGCCGAAGAGCTCGGATACGCCGGGCCCGATCCTTCAGCGCGCGCTCTGGCGCGCGGTACAACGGGGGCGGTCGGTGTGCTGTTGACCGACTCGCTGCGGAACGCTTTCGCCGATGAGGTGGCGACCACGTTTCTGGGCGCCATCGCCGAGGAACTTCGCCCGACCGGGCTCGCCCTCACGCTGTTGTCGGCATCGGAGCGACCCGAGATGATCCCGGCACGCGACGTGCCGATGGATGGCGCACTCGTGTACTCCTGCAACACGCAGTCGACGGCCGTGGATTGGCTTCGGCGCCGCAAGCTGCCACTGGTGTTCGTCGACCAGGCCCCGTGGCCCGGCGTTCCCAGCATCAACATCGACGACCGGTCCGGCGCCCGCCTGGCAGCCCAACACCTCGTCGACCTCGGTCACCGCCGGATCGACATCGTGACGACCAGCATCCTCGGCCCCAAAGGGATTGTCGACGACCCGATCTCAGCGGCCGACGGTCACGTCGTGCGACAACGCATGCTCGGCTGGCTCGACGCGCTGCACGAGGCGGGCATCGAGCCCACTGTCTTCCAGGAATGGCACTCGGACGAAGGTTCCGGCAAGGAATCCGCCAACGAGGCAGCGGGCATCCTGCTCGACAAACCTCAGAGACCGACCGCAATCCTGTGCTTCAGCGACGTGATCGCCTACGGCGTCGTGCAGGCCGCGTCGGCCCGCGGCCTCATCGTGCCGGACGACCTCTCGGTCGTAGGGTTCGACGACAATCCACTTGCCCAGCGCATGCGCCCGGCCCTCACGACGGTGCGCCAAGACGTCGCGGCAAAAGGCCATGCGGCCGCCGCAGCACTGACCTCGGCCATCGAGCGATCACGCACAGGTGCGACCACGCGCGTACGTCACGTGCTGCTCCCGACCGAGCTCGTCGTCCGCGACAGCACCGCCGAGCCGCCATCGACACCGTAGGGCCGGCGACCCCATCTGCCCGCCAGAGATCGTGACACGATCGTCGTACCATCTGCCCATGGCACTCGACGACTACCTCTCATCCGAGATCGTGATCGACTGCGCCGACGGAATCTTCAGTCGTCGCGAGGCCCTGCGGCGGTTGATGCTGCTCGGTGTCACAGCCCCGGCAGCTGCCGCCATGCTGGCTTCGTGCGGTAGCGACGACGACACAGCCGGCACGGCCACAACACCGGCTACCACACCGGCGACCACAGCAGCTGCGGCACCATTCCGCCGCGACTGGCAGCCGACGGATACACCGCGCTCGCAATCGATCTGCTCTCCGAGGAAGGTGGCACTGCGTCGTTGCCCGGCGACGGCGACGCGACTGCGGCGCTCGGCAACGCCTCGACCGAGCGTTTGATCGAAGACCTTCGGGCGGGCCTCGACGAGCTCGAACGTCGAGCTCCCGGAGCCAAGCTGGCCTCCATCGGGTTCTGTTTCGGAGGTGGAATGACGTGGCAGCTACTGGCAGCCGGCGAACCGCGCCTGTCGGCGGCGGTGCCGTTCTACGGGCCGGCTCCGGGTGACGCAGACTTCAGCGGCTCGCCGAATGCGGCCGTGCTGGGCGTTTACGCCGAGTTGGATGCACGGGTCAACGCATCGCTGGAAGCTGCGCGCGTTGGCCTGGAAGCGGCCGGGTTGGTGCACGAGCTCCGAGTGTTCCCGGGTGTCGATCACGCCTTCTTCAACGACACCGGGGGCCGCTACAACCCCGAACAGGCTGCCGAGGCGTACCAGGCAATGCTCGCATGGTTCGGCGAACATCTCGCCTCATAGCGCGTCGATCAACTCGTCGTGGACGGGCTGGGCTCGACCCAGTGATCGGCCAGCAGTTCGATGCTGCGGAGACGGGCCGACAGGTCGTAGGCAACCGACGTGACCATCAACTCGTTGGCACCAGTTCGCGCCACGAGTTCTTCCAGCTCCCTGATCACGACCGACACCTCGCCGACAATCCTGCTGCTCGGCAAAAAATTGGCCTGCTCGAGGTCGGGGTGGACCGCAGCAGCCTGCGGCGACGGCAGGCGGATGAAGCGACCCGTTCGACGGCCGAGGGCGGTGAGCCGGCCGGGTGCAGAGTGCCAGTCGGCATCCTCTTTCGAATCGGCGGCGAGCACGTTGGCCGTGACGATCATGTAGGGGGCACCGAGCACCACCGACGGTTGGAACGAATGGTGATACAGCTCGGTGGCCTGCATGGTGCCGCCGGTGTCGAAGTGATGGGCAAAGGCGAACGGCAGCCCGAGATGCCCGGCAAGCTGCGCGCTGTATCCGCTGGAGCCCAACAGGAAGATCTGGGGCGATGTGGTCGCCGCTGGGGTGGCCCGGAACTGGCTCCACAGCCCGGTGGCCGTACGCGGATCGCCGAGCAACCCCATGAGGTCGAGGAAATCGTTGGGGAAGTCGTCGACGTCTTGTGGATCTGAAGTGCGGCGCAACACCGCCGCCGTGCGTTGGTCAGTGCCCGGTGCACGGCCGATGCCGAGGTCGATCCGACCGGGATGCAGGCCCTCCAGCATCGCGAACTGCTCGGCGACCACCAGCGGTGCGTGGTTGGGCAGCATCACGCCACCGGAGCCAACTCGGATGTTCGAGGTGACCGCCGCCAGATGCGCAATCAGCACCGCCGGCGCGGTGCATGCGACGCTGGGCATGTTGTGATGTTCGGCCACCCAGAACCTGGTGTAGCCGAGCTCGTCAGCGCGCCTCGCGAGTGCCGTGGTGGTGTGCAGCGCATCTGCGCTGGATTGATCGTCGTTCAGCACCGACAGATCGAGGACCGACCGTCGAACGTTGGCAAGCGCTGTGGGCACGAGGCTCAGGGCTCGACATGGGCGCCGCAGCCCGACTCCATCGCCGCGACGAGGGTGGCGAGGGCTGCGCGTAGATTGTTGCGCTCCGCCGGCGACAACTCATCGAACAGCCGGCCGATCTCGGCCAGCCTGGGCACCAGCGATTCGTCGGCGGCGGCCTGACCCTCGTTGGTCAGTTCCAGCAGCGTTGCGCGGCGATCGTTGGGGTGGGCTACACGGCGCAGCAGTCCCTCGCTCTCCAGCGAGTCAGCAACGGCGGTGAGGTTGCGAGCACTGAGGCCCAACAGATCGGCCAACGACTTCATCTTGGCTGGGCCCTGGCAGTGCAGCGCCTCGAGCACGCGGAGCCTGGGAAAGGTCAACCCGCCGGCCGGACGCGCATCGACCCATCGTAGGAACGAGTGCGAGAAGTGCGCCGACAGCTCGAGCAGCTCGCGGTGGGGCACATCGATCGACGCGTCGCCAGTGCTTTCGGTGTGGGGGGCGACGTCGATACTCACCCCGCCATGGTACCGGATCAGCACACCGAAGAGAATGTGTTGGAAGTGATAATTACTACTGGTATTATTACTATATTCCGTTTACTAGGAGGCACACCATGCTTGCAACACTCCCCCTCACGACCGGCATCTGGGCATTCGATCCCAGCCACTCGGGCGTCCACTTCAAGGTTCGCCACCTCGGCCTCACCAATGTGCACGGCCGGTTCAACGGTGTCGATGCCTGGCTGGAAGTCGGCGACGACCTGGCCGGCACTCGGTTCGGTGCGACGATCGACATCGCCAGCATCGACACGAACAACGCAGACCGCGACGCGCACCTGTTGTCCACCGACTTCTTCTCGGCTGACACACATCCCACCCTCACCTTTTCGTCCACCGCAATCCGTGAGGCCGGCAGCGACGAGTACGAGGCCGACGGAGACCTGACCATCAACGGCATCACCAAGCCCGTCACGCTGGCAGTCGAGTTCACCGGCGCCACCGAGCATCCCGGCGACGGGAAGCTGCACAGCGGGTTCATCGCCACTGCGCGGATCTTACGCGACGACTTCGGCATCGACTTCAACATGCCGCTGGGCATCGACAAGTTCGCACTCGGCAAGAAGATCGACGTCGAGATCGACGTGCAGTTCACCGCGCCGCAGGCCTGAGAGGGTTTGCCCGACCGACCGTTGGGGTACGGGACACCCATGACACAAGTACTGATCGCGGTCGACGATTCCGAATCTTCCATCAGCACGGCGCGCACCGCGTACGCGCTGTTCGGGGCCAATGCCATCTACACCGTGGTCAATGTCGCGGAGCAATCTCCGATGATCTGGGGCGGTGACGCCCTGGTCTGGGGAATCGGCTATCCAATCACGATGGGTCCTTCGGGTGGCGTCGACGTGGCCCGGACCACACCGGCATCGAAGGATTCATCGGCGTCGACGGATTCACCGGCCACCGACACTGTGGCCGCCGACGTCGACAGTGCACCGATCGATGCGGCGATCGAGGTAGCTCGTGACATCGCGGCCGAGGCCGACATTCCCAACCCGCAGGTCGTCGGTGAGGTCGGCGATCCGGCGTCGGCAATCATCGCCGCGGCGCATCATCACCAAGCGGACGTCATCGTGATCGGTTCTCACGATCGAGGCTGGTTCAGCAAGTTGTTGGTGCCGTCTGTTTCCGGTGCCATCGTTCGCGATGCCGACATCCCGGTCCTGATCACCCGGAATCACGCGCCAGGCTGACCGTACGCCGGGGGTGAGTGCGTTCTCGCTCATATAGAGTCGACACAGATCGCCCCGATGCTGATACGTCTACTACGCACGTACCTTCGCCCGTACAAGCCGCACCTGGTCGCTGTAGTGATTCTGCAAGCGGCTCAAACGATCGCCGCCCTGTACCTGCCGAGCCTGAACGCCGACATCATCGACAACGGAGTCGTACGCGGCGACACGTCGTACATCTGGTCGATAGGAGGCCTGATGCTGCTGATCACCCTGGCGCAGGTCACGTGCGCGGCAACCGCCGTGTACTTCGGAGCGAAGGCCGCGATGGGGTTCGGCCGCGATGTGCGCAGCGGCATCTTCCATCAGGTCGCCGGCTTCTCGGCGCGTGAGATGGGCCAGTACGGCGCACCATCGCTGATCACCCGAATCACGAACGACGTGCAGCAGGTGCAGCTTCTAGTGTTGATGACCTGCACATTGCTCGTTGCAGCACCCATCACGGCGATCGGCGGGGTCATCATGGCCATCCGCGAGGACACCGGCCTGTCGTGGATCTTCACGGTCAGCATCCCCGTGCTGATCATCTGCATCCTCACGGTCGTGTCGCGCATGGTGCCGCAATTCCGCAAGATGCAGGAGCGCATCGACACGGTCAATCGTGTGCTCCGCGAGCAGATCATCGGCATTCGCGTGGTGCGCGCTTTCGTGCGCGAGCCCGCCGAGGCCAAGCGTTTCGACGACGTCAACGCGGAACTCACCGACACGGCGCTGCGCGCCGGACGGCTGCAGGCCTTCTTCTTCCCCATCGTGATCCTCGTTCTCAACTTGTCGAGCGTCGCGGTGCTGTGGTTCGGTTCGGGCCGCATCGACAACGGCCAGATGCAAATCGGTGCGCTGATCGCGTTCCTCAGCTATCTGGCCCAGATCATCTTGGCCGTGATGATGGCGACGTTCATGGTGATATTGGCGCCGCGCGCTGCCGTGTGCGCCGAGCGCATCGTCGAGGTGCTCGACACACCGTCGTCGGTCGTCCGCGCCGAGAGGCCCGTGGCCGTGGCTACGACCACGGGCAGGCTGGAGCTGCGCAACGTCGGGTTCCACTACCCAGGTGCGGAGGCACCGGTTTTGACGGGCGTGTCTATGGTTGCCGAGCCCGGTGAGGTGACCGCGATCATCGGCAGCACCGGATCTGGCAAGACCACGTTGCTCAGCCTGATTCCCCGGCTGTTCGACGCCACTTCGGGTGCTGTGCTCGTCGACGGCATCGATGTGCGCGACCTCGATCCCGACGCGTTGTGGGGACGCATCGGTCTGGTGCCCCAGAAGCCGTACCTGTTCAGCGGCACGGTGGCCAGCAACCTGCGATTCGCCGACCCCGACGCCAGCGACGAAGCGCTGTGGGAGGCACTCGACATCGCCCAAGCCACCGATTTCGTGCGAGCGATGCCTGGCGATCTGCAGGCCAAGATCACCCAAGGCGGCTCGAACGTTTCGGGCGGCCAACGACAGCGTCTGGCGATCGCTCGGGCACTCGTTCGCAAGCCCCAGATCTATCTCTTCGACGATTCGTTCTCGGCGCTCGACCTGGCCACCGACGCCAGATTGAGGGCCGCGCTGGCCCCACACGTCGCCGACGCCACCGTCATCATCGTCGCCCAGCGGGTGTCGACCATTCTGCACGCCGATCAGATCCTGGTGCTCGAAGACGGCGAGTCCGTCGGTCTTGGCACCCATGCCGAACTGCTCGAAACGTGCGCGACCTATCGCGAGATCGTCGAGTCGCAGATGACTGACGGGGCGGCGGCATGAGCATTCATCCAACCGACGCCGACGAACCGGTTGTCCGTCCACCCGAAGCCCGGCCGGCAGCGAGCCCCGGCCCGATGCGTGCCATCGGAATGCCGGCGGAGAAATCGAAGGACTTCGGGGCATCGACGAAACGCTTGCTGGCCCGCATGCGTGTCGAGCGGGCGCGCACCATCGCCGTGCTGTGTCTCGCCTTGGTCAGTGTGACGTTGACGGTGCTAGGCCCGCGCATTCTCGGCCACGGAACCGACCTGATCTTCGACGCAGTTCGCGCAGGCCGACGGGTCGACTTCCCTGCACTCCGCAGTGTGCTGCTGACCGTGCTGGCCCTGTACGTATGCGCCGCCGGACTGTCGTATCTGCAGTCGTACATGCTCGCCGGCGTCGTGCAGCGCACCGTGTACCGATTGCGCTCCGACGTGGAAGACAAGCTGACACGGCTGCCATTGAGCTACATCGACAGTCAGCCGCGCGGCGACCTCCTGAGCCGGGTCACCAACGACATCGACAACATCTCGCAGAGCTTGCAGCAGACGTTGAGCCAACTGCTGACGTCGGTACTATCGCTGATAGGCGTGCTGGTGATGATGTTCGTGATCTCACCTCTTCTGGCCATCGTCGCGGCGATCACGATCCCGGCCTCGCTTGGCATCATCGGCGTGGTCACGTCTCGTTCGAAGCAGCGGTTCGTTGCCCAATGGAGGCACACCGGCACGCTGAACGCCCAGATCGAAGAAGCGTTCACCGGGCACGCTCTGGTGAAGGTGTTCGGTCGCCAGAACGACGTCGAGCAACGGTTCCGCGGCAAGAACGAGGAGTTGTACGCCGCCAGCTTCGGTGCGCAGTTCATCTCCGGCATCATCCAGCCGGCGATGATGTTTCTCGGCAACCTCAACTACGTTGCCATCGCAGTGATCGGCGGGTTGCGGGTGTCCTCGGGCGCGATGAGCCTGGGCGACGTGCAGGCCTTCATCCAGTACTCGCGCCAGTTCACCCAGCCGCTGACGCAGTTGGCGTCGATGGCCAACGTGCTGCAGTCCGGTGTCGCCTCGGCCGAGCGGGTCTTCGAATTCCTCGACGCAGATGAGCAGAGCCAAGACCCGGCCGACCCGATCGTGAACCTCGACCCCAGGGGTCTGGTCGAGTTCGAGCATGTCGCGTTCTCGTACGACGAGAAGAACCCGTTGATCACCGATCTGTCGCTCGTGGCCGAGCCCGGTCACACCGTCGCCATCGTGGGCCCCACCGGCGCGGGCAAGACGACTCTCGTCAACCTGATCATGCGTTTCTATGAGCTCGACGGTGGCCGGATCACACTGGACGGCACCGACATTTCCAAGATGACGCGAAACGAACTGCGATCGAACGTCGGCATGGTGTTGCAGGACACATGGTTGTTCAGCGGCACCATCCGCGACAACATCCGGTACGGCAACCTCGACAGCTCCGAGGCGCAGTTCCAAGACGCGGTGCGCGCCACGTACGTCGACCGGTTCGTGCACTCGCTGCCGGATGGCTACGACACGTTGATCGACGACGAGGGCGGTGCCATCAGCGCCGGTGAGAAGCAGTTGCTCACCATCGCACGTGCGTTCCTGGCCGACCCAACCATCTTGATCCTCGACGAGGCAACCAGCTCGGTCGACACGAGAACCGAGGTCTTGATCCAGCGAGCGATGGCAGCGCTGCGGTCGCAACGCACGAGCTTCGTGATCGCCCACCGCTTGTCGACTATCCGCGATGCCGACGTCATCTTGGTGATGGACGCCGGCAACATCGTCGAGCAGGGCTCACACGACGAACTGCTGCGCCAACGGGGTGCCTACTTCGCCCTTTACAACGCCCAGTTCGCCGCCCCTGCCGTTGAGGTCGAGTAGGTCGAGAGCGAGTCGCCGGCTAGCGCACCGCAGCGCCCATGATCTGACCGATGTGCTCGGGATCGAAGAACTCAACGGGCGACACGGTTCCCGCGGTGATGCTGGCGAACGAATCCATCGCCTCCCGGTTGCCGTAGACCGCGCCCAGCAGCTGCTGCATCTCGGGTGGCGGCGACTCGAGCGTTGCCAGCTGCGTGGTGAACTCGTAGATTGGCATCGCGTGCGCGTCACGAGTGCGGTGATACACCGACATCGCGTCGTCGAAGGTGCGGCTCCCGGTGAACGTCTCGTCCAACGCAGCGGCGCATCGTTCGGCGTCGATGAAGGCGTCGCTCATGCCTTGCGCAGTGATCGGGTCCTTGTTGTAGCCGGCGTCGCCGACCAATGCCCACCCTGGTCCGTACGGCTTGCGGAAGAAGTTAGGCACCGATCCACCTGCGAAGCGCTCTTCGCGGTTGGCGCCGCGGACGCGGGCAGCGAACTGGGGAGCCAGTTCGAGGGTCTTGAGGTAGTTGGCCTCGACATCGGCCTTGTAGGCGGCGGACTCGGCGTAGGGCCAGCCGACCACCAACATCGTCAGCCCATCATTGGTCGCGACAGCCGCCCAGCCGCGGTCCGGCCGGATGTTGATCTCGAAACCGTCGACCGGCAGGTTGCTCCAGTACGAGTAGTAGCTCCACTGCAGCATCGGCTTCTCGTTGTATTGCTCTGGCCGCACGGCCCTGGCGACGTGCGAGTTGCGACCGTCGGCGCCGATCACGACGCGGGCGCGCTCGACAACCGATGTGCCGCCCTCATCGCGACCGCGGATTCCGACGACGACGCCATCTTCGACGACCACATCGTCAACGGCGAATCGTTCGCGCACTACGGCTCCGGCGTCGGCCGCGGCGTCGACCAGGATCTTGTCGAGGAGCGTACGACGGGGAGCGAACGCCGCGGAGAATCCGTCGCACGGATGGGGTGTGCCTCGGATTGCAAATGGTCCGAAGTCGAACGAGTACGTCTCGACCGGCGGACAACCGGTCGCGGTCACCTTCTCCAGCAGTCCCCAGCGGCTCAGGGCGGCGATACCGGGAGCATGGATCACGTGCGTCGACACGGTGTCGCTGGGAAACGACGCCCTGTCCACCACCAGCACCCGATAACCCTTGCGTGCCATCAACATCGCTGTCGGCGCGCCTGCACAGCGTGCGCCCACGACGATTGCGTCGTATGCCTTGGTCATGTGTGTTCTCCTCACTCGGCGCCTCAGCGGGCGGTGGGGCCACCATGACAGGAAGTGGCCGGCAACGGATCGGGGAGGTCCCCTATTCGCTTCCTGGTTTCGTGCGGGAGCTGTAGGCCGCAGCCTGGCCACGAGTGCGCAAACCGAGCTTGGCGAGAACGTTGCTGACGTGGTGCTCGACGGTCTTACGGCTGATGAACAGCCGTTCGGAGATCTCGGGGTTCGACAATCCGTGCCCGATCAGCTCGAGCACTTCGGACTCCCGCTTCGACAGCGGTCCGGTCGTGGCTTTGGCGGTCGAAGTGCGCACGCCCAGCAAGCGCAGCACGGCCGCTGCCTCATCCGCGTGGCGAGCTGCCTGCAACCGTTCGAACGCCTCGAGCGCGGCTCGTGCCTCTGACATCGCCACTTCGGGATGGTCGGTCAGCAACGCAGTGGCCAGCTCGAGTCGAGAGTGAGCGACCTCCATCGGCATCTGCGCCCGGGCGAAGCCGGCGAGAGCCTCGCGTAGGCAGGCCTGCGGATCACCCCGGCCCGCGGCAACACAAACTCGCCCGCGTGCCAACGCGGCCACGGCGACCAGATAGTGCCCGGGGTGCGCCGCCGCGCAGACCTCCAGCTTGCCGACTGCGATCGTCGCTTCGTCGATCGAGCTCGCGCTGAGGTGCACATCGACCAGCAGCGCGAGCAGTGGGGCCGCGGCGGTGCTGGACACCTCGACGTGGTCGAGGGCGCGCTCGAGCACGTCTCTGGCAAGCGCTGTGTGCCCGCGTGCCAGGTGAATCGCGGCGAGGGGCCGGGCGATCGCTGCATCGGTGGTGGCGTCGAGACCCTCGAGCAGCTGTTCGGCCTCCTCGATGCGGCCTTGGCGAACTCGCAGGTCGGCCAGTCGCACCAGCGCTCCCCCGCGCAACGACCGCCGACCGAGTCCCCAGAGGCGGACGGCCTCGGTGAGTGCAACGTCGGCTTCGGGCCAGCGCCCGGCTGCGGTGAGGATTCCGCCATAGTGGGTACGGCAAAATGCCGAAACCGCAGGCAGCTGCCTGCGTTCAGCGATCGTCTCACCGATTCGGATCCATTGGTCGGCGCGTCCCACATCGTGGGCGTGCTCGCATGCCGAGAACAACTGGCAAAAGATCTCTTCCAGGACGCAGAAGTCGTCGACATCGCTGCCGGCAACGGCAGCGAGGGATTCGTCTAGCAGCATCATCCCTTCTTCTGTTCGATCACTGTGCACCAGGCTGGCTCCGAGGTAGGCAAGTGCTACGAACTCCAAGTCGGTGTCGCCGTGGACGCGAGCAGTTGCGAGGGCCTCACGAAATCGCGCCTCCTTGCGAGCCCGGTCGCCCTCGAACATTCCGAGGTTCAATGCCACCCAGCCGCGTTCGGGCGACTCGCCAGTGCTGTCCAACAAAGTTTGGGCCCGAGCGAGCCAGCCGCTGCCGACCGCGGGATCGCCGACAATCGACAGGTACATGTAGCCAAGCGTGCGTGCGACCCGCACTGCGCCAATTTGATCGCCGGCTTCACGGTGCGCCGCGTATGCCCGTTCCCAACCTTCGATCGCGGCTGGGAACTTCATCTCCAAGTACGAAGCGCGGGCGAGCCCCTCGATGACATCGCCGGTCGGCGATTCGGCGAGCGCAGCTTCGAAGGCGCGACGTGCGGCGGTGGCGTCGGCTCGCCGAAGTGCAGCGCGGCCTTCGACGATCAACTCGGACACCGGCAATGTCACGCCCCAATCATCGCGATGAGCGTCGGCGGCTCGTGGGCGCGGATGGGCGGCAGTGGCTCGACGAAGAGCTCGATCTCGACACGGGCCTGTTGGCCGGCACATCCTTGCGACAGATGCGAAGTCGGTCGATCCTCGGTGACTGCGTTCGGGTTGCCGTGCACACAAAGCACCGTTCCGTCGTCGAGGCGTACTGGGTCGTACCACGCACCCGTGGCCAGCTGGGCGACGCCCGGGCGAACCGCATCGGACACGACGGCACCAGCGAGGCACGCGCCGCGGCTGTTGTACACGCGCACGACATCGCCATCGTCAATGCCACGAGCCAGAGCGTCGGCGGGGTTGATGAGGATCGGTTCGCGGCCTTGTACCTTGCTCGCCTGGCTGTAGGCACCCACGTCGAGTTGGCCGTGCAGGCGTGTCGACGGTTGATTGGCGATGAGGTGCAGTGGGAACGAGCCATCCTGAGTGTCGTCGGGCTCGATCCATGTCGGGTGTCCGGGACAGTCGTCGTACCCGAACCCGGCGACGACTTCCGACGCAAGCTCGATTCGCCCGCTGGGCGTGCGCAACGGAAACCGCTGCGGGTCGTCGCGGTACTTCCCGAACATCACCAGGTTCTCGTGCGGGAAGGGCATCTCGATCCCGCCGTCGGCCCAGAACTGTTCGAACGGTGGGACGGCTGCGCTGAGACCAGCCCGCCATCGCTCGTAGAGGTGTTCGAGCCATTGCCGGGGTGTGCGGCCTTCCGCAAAAGCGTCGCCAACACCCATCTGCTCGGCGATCAGGCGAAAGATGGCGTGGTCGTCGAGCGACTCCCCCGGTGCCGAGGTGGCGCGGTGCATCGCGTTGAGGTGCGTGTCGCGACGACCGGCTCCGAAGTCTTCTCGTTCGGTGGGGATCGAAGTCGGTAGCACGATGTCGGCATGCC
>JANOCR010000201.1:0-4751 GCA_031412355.1 Ilumatobacteraceae bacterium
ATCGCTGTCGAAACCCGCGACCAGCCCGCCGATGCGCGCCGCAGTCGCATACAGCGACGCAGTCTTGCCACTGATCGACGCCATGTAGCTCGTCTCCGGACGGGCCGAGTTGTAGGTGTGGCGCAGCTCCTCGATCTGTCCCTCGCACAATCGACCGATCGTGCGGGCCAGCAATCCGGCAACTTCGGTGCCCAGCGACGCGGCGATCCCCGACGCCCTCGACAACAGGAAGTCACCCGCCAGGATGGCTTGCAGGTTGCCCCATTTCGCATTGACCGTTTCGACACCACGTCGGGTCGACGCCTCGTCCATCACATCGTCGTGGTACAGCGAGCCCGTTTGCACCAGTTCGCAGGCGATGCCGCCCTGGATCGACTGCTCCTTCAACTGCGGATCCGAGGGACCGCACACCTGCGCGGCGACCACGGTGAGCACCGGCCGCAGACGCTTGCCACCGGCGATGATCAGGTGCGACGCGATCTCGTTGAGATACGGATCGGGGGTGTGCACCGACTCGACCAACGCGGCCTCGATGCGTTGCACGTCGTCGGTCATCCCGGCCAGAGTGAAGAACGGCGAAGGAGCCACGCCGCCAGGCTAGATGAGCAGTAGGTCACATGGCCCAACGAGGCCGCCGGGCGGCACGTTGCGTGCCGCGCGCGCCGATACACTTCCATCATGTTTGAACGCTTCACCGATCGAGCACGGCGGGTCGTGGTTCTGGCTCAGGAGGAAGCTCGGCTGCTGAGCCATAGCTACATCGGCACCGAACACATCCTTCTGGGGCTCATCCACGAAGGTGAAGGGGTTGCTGCAAAGGCGCTCGAGAGTCTCGGCATATCGCTCGAGGCTGTCCGCAACCAAGTCGAAGAGATCATCGGTCAGGGCGGCACCTCGCCGTCGGGCCACATCCCGTTCACCCCGCGTGCCAAGAAGGTGTTGGAGCTGTCGCTGCGCGAAGCGCTGCAACTCGGCCACAACTACATCGGCACCGAACACATCCTCCTCGGTCTGATTCGCGAAGGCGAAGGGGTCGCCGCGCAGGTGCTCGTGAAGCTCGGCGCCGACCTATCGCGTGTGCGCCAACAGGTCATCCAGTTGCTCAGTGGCTACCAGGGTGGCGCGCAGGGCAAGGGCGAGCCGCAGGCGGCGGCTGCCGGTCAACAGGGCAAAGAAGACACGCCTGGCGACAAGGGCAACAGTCAGATCCTCGACCAGTTCGGTCGCAACCTCACGCAACTCGCTCGCGAGAAGAAGCTCGATCCGGTGATCGGTCGCAGCCGCGAGCTCGAGCGCGTCATGCAGATCCTCAGCCGGCGCACCAAGAACAACCCGGTGCTCATCGGCGAACCGGGTGTCGGTAAGACGGCGATCGTCGAAGGGCTTGCCCAAAAGATCGTCAGCAACGACATCCCCGACACCTTGCGCAACAAGCAGTTGTACACACTCGACCTCGGTGCGCTGGTGGCCGGTAGCCGTTACCGCGGCGACTTCGAGGAGCGCCTGAAGAAGGTGCTGAAGGAGATCAAGACCCGCGGCGACATCGTGCTGTTCATCGACGAGATCCACACGCTTGTCGGTGCAGGTGCGGCCGAGGGCGCCATCGACGCAGCGTCGATCCTGAAGCCGATGTTGGCACGCGGCGAACTGCAGACGATCGGAGCAACGACGCTCGACGAGTACCGCAAGCACCTCGAGAAGGACGCCGCTCTGGAGCGCCGCTTCCAGCCGGTCCGCGTCGAGGAGCCGACGTTGGCCATGACGATCGAGATCCTGAAGGGTGTGCGTGAGAAGTACGAGGCACATCACCGGGTCACGATCACCGATCAGGCCATCGTCGCCGCGGCCAACTTGTCGGATCGCTACATCAGCGACCGTCATCTGCCCGACAAGGCAATCGACCTCATCGACGAGGCTGGTGCCCGTCTCCGCATCAAGCGCATGGGAACCCCGCCCGATCTCAAGGAGATCGAGCGCAAGCTCACCGAGGTGCAGGAGTCGAAGAAGCGTGCTGTCGAAGAGCAACAGTTCGAAGAAGCCGGCCGACTGCGCGATCAGGAGAAGTCGCTGCTCGACGAGAAGTCCATCAAAGAGGCCGAGGTCAAAGCCAGCGGTGTCGATCTGTTCGACGAGGTCGACGAGGAAGCCATCGCCGAGGTGCTCAGCATCTGGACAGGCATCCCGGTGTACAAGCTCACCGAGGAAGAGACCTCCAAGCTGCTCAACATGGAGTCCGAGCTGCACAAGCGGATCATCGGCCAGGAGAACGCCATCAAGGCTGTCAGCCAGAGCGTGCGCCGCACGCGCGCCGGCCTGAAGGACCCAAAGCGCCCCAGCGGCTCGTTCATCTTCCTCGGCCCCACCGGCGTCGGCAAGACCGAACTCGCCAAGACCCTCGCCGAGTTCCTGTTCGGCGACGAGAACTCACTGATTGCCCTCGACATGAGCGAGTACATGGAGAAGCACACCGTCAGCCGTCTGGTCGGTGCACCTCCCGGGTACGTCGGCTACGAAGAGGGTGGCCAGCTCACCGAAGCCGTGCGCCGCAAGCCATTCAGCGTGGTTCTGTTCGACGAGATCGAAAAGGCCCACCCCGACGTGTTCAACACGCTGCTCCAGATCCTGGAGGAAGGTCGCCTCACCGACAGTCAGGGCCGAACCGTCGACTTCCGCAACACGGTGTTGATCATGACCAGCAACCTCGGCACCGCAGATCTGCGCAAGGCAAACGTCGGCTTCACCAAGGTCGATTCGGCGATGAGCTACGAGCGGATGAAGGACAAGGTCAACGAGGCGTTGAAGACGCACTTCCGCCCCGAGTTCTTGAACCGCATCGACGAGGTCATCGTGTTCCACGAACTCGCCCGCGAAGAAGTCATGCAGATGGTCGATCTCATGACCAAGCGCCTGACCGGGCAGTTGGAAGGCCAGGGTCTCGGCATCGAGTTGACCCAAAGCGCCAAAGAGGTGCTCGCCGAGAAGGGATACGACCCGCAGCTCGGTGCTCGCCCATTGCGTCGCGCCATTCAGCGGATGATCGAGGACGTGCTCAGCGAGAAGATCCTCTACAAGGAGTTCCACGCCGGCGAGATCATCGTCGTCGACACGGAAGACGACCCCGACAAGCCGGGCGAAAAGAAGCTCAAGTTCAGCGCCGTCGAGGGCTTTCTTCCACCTGTCGCGGTTGAGTTGGCGGCGACCGGTGCCCCCGAGGCACCGGACCCCACGCTTCCCACCGAGTAAAGCTCAGCCGATTACGGCAACGCGGGTCACGGCTTCGGCGCCGCACGAGGTCAGGAGCAGCATGAGGGCGATGGCTGATTGCGTCTTCACGGAGTCCACATGCATGTCTGACACCACCGTAGGCCGCGTCGTTCCGGTCTCGCTCTCCGTCGTCGGGCGCGTGCCGTGCCACCCGGAGCGTATTTTCGCGCCCGTACTGATTGGTCGGGCGCGCCGTGTCTGGAAGCGCTTCCGCGCAGGCGAGGTGGCGGCGCCAAGATGGTTCCACCTCGGCAAGGCGCTTCGGCAGGTGTCGTGCGGCGCAGCGGACGCTACTCACCTTGAACGTAGGAGTAGACGGATGGCTGCAAACTAGCCGCAGCCTGCATGAGCTCAGCGGACGGGCTACCGAATACTTCGAGTTCGAGACCGCCCCCCAGCTCGACAATCGTTCCGAGCAGCGCCCCTACATTCCCCATATGCGTGAGCACGGCGGCGGAACTTTCGTATGTCTCGCGCACGACGCAGCTGGTTTCATCGTGATTGAAGTACCAGTCATACTGCGAGTTCCCCGCTTCGTCCTTGGTGATTTCAATGGCCTGGGCGGCAAGCTGTTTGAACTCGGCGAGATTTTCGCTGGCAATGCTCGGAAATGTCGCAGTGACCTGTAGCTGTTCCAACATGGCCCTCCTCGTCAGCTCACAATTGTTTCCAAACGTACTACTGGGCGCGTCGTGCAGAGGTCCAGCACTTTGGGCGCGACTGTAGGTTCGTCAGTTGGGTTTCGACGTCAGACCTCGGGGGAAGTAGTCCGGCATGAACATCAGCGACGAGACCGGCAAGAACAACGATGTGGATCCGATAGACCGCGAGGCAGCGACGATCGATGCCCGGTCCGAGGATGTGCGTGAGCAGATCGCCGAACTCGTCGAACACGCTGACGAGATCGGCCGGGACGTGGAGGATTCACCGATCCCGCCATCGGACGACGCGCCCACCGAGGAGACCGAGGATGATCCTGCCGTCACTGGTGAGATCGACGGGGACTGAGGCGATCAGCTCATGTTGCTACGGCACTGACGCGGCAATCCGAAGTGCCGTTGCGAGATCGATGTCGGCCTCGATGCGGTACACGTGGCCATCGCGTTGCCACAGCAACGTGTTGGTGGCCAATCGAAGCGTGTCTTGCTGAATGTCGTCACCGACTTCGAAGAAAACCTGATGCGGCGAGCCCTCTCCGCAGCCGGTCGAGGGCGCGTGCGGTCCTCGACTTCACCGTGCCGACCGCGACACCTACCGCGTGCGCAGTCTCGATCTCCGACAATCCGGCGAAGTAGCGGTAAGCCAGGACCTGGCGGTCACGCGCACCGATGCGACCGAGCGCCAACCCCAAACTGCGCGCGTCGTCCGCATCGAGGGCGCTGGTCTCGGGATCCGTCGTCGCCGCAACGACCCACGAGCCGTAGCGCTCGTCGCGAAGTCGCCGGCGATCGCGCCCACGCAGATGGTTCTTCGCCTCATTGGCGACA
>JANOCR010000202.1:0-9099 GCA_031412355.1 Ilumatobacteraceae bacterium
CCCTGACCATCGGCAACGAGGGCGACTCCGCCAAGATCCAGCAGCAACTGCACGGCGAGGCAAAACACCGCAGCGCAAACGTCGGCGCTGCCGCGTTCGTCGGTGGCGGAACGATCTTCACCGAGCCGATCCTCGTGGTCAACCAGAAGGCCAAGCTGATCGAGCTCAACAACCAATACAGCGTCTTCAACCAGAGCGGTCAGCAGATTGCGTCTGTCAACCAGGTCGGGCAGAGCGCTGCGAAGAAAGCCGTGCGCCTGCTGACCAGCCTCGACCAGTTCATGACCCACAAGCTGGAGATCGCCGATACGGCCGGCCGCGTGCTGATGCGTATCACCCGCCCGGCAAAGGTGATGAAGAGCACGGTCATCATCAGCGACGCCGACGGTCAAGAGATCGGTCGCATCGTGCAGGACAACATGTTCGGCAAGATCCATTTCTCACTGCAGGCCGGCGGCCACACCTACGGCGCGATCAAGGCCGAGAACTGGCGGGCGTGGAACTTCAAGATCGAGGACCACACCGGGGTCGAGGTGGCGCGCATCACCAAGACGTTCGAAGGTGTGGCCAAGACCATCTTCACCACCGCCGACAACTACGTGGTGCAGATCCACACCATGATCCCGCAACCGCTGAACTCGCTGGTCGTGGCCGCAGCGTTGTCGGTCGACACCGCCTTGAAGCAGGACTCGCGGGGTTTCGGCTAGTCGCCGAAGGTTGTCAGCGCCGCGGCCGGCCGAGGCCGTCGAGATCGCTGATGTCACGGCGGTGCGCCACTGGCACGTACACCGTGGTAGGCGGCGCAGGAATGGTCGTGGTTGTGGTCGGTGTCGTCGGCGCAGGGTCGACGGGTGCCGGGGTCACGGGGGTCACGGGGGTCACCGGGGTCGGTACCGGCACGACGCCGTTGGGCTGTGGCGGAACGGCCGTGACCTTGCATCCGTCGACAGCCTTCACGACGAGTGTCGCGTTGATCGAGGCGCCACCTCCAGGGTGAACCTCGAAGTGCAGGTGCGGAATCGGTGCATTTCCGGTCATTCCGATCTGCCCGATGATCTGACCGGCCTTGACGGCCGAGCCGACCGACAGCCCAGGGGCGAACGTGCTGAGGTGGGCATAGAAGAAGTACGTGCCGTCCGCAGCGGTCAATCGCCATCCATTGCCCGACAGCGAGCCCGGCGAGTTGAGGTACTGCTTGGTCAGCGTGCCGTCCTTGACGGCATAGACCCATTGACCAGCCTTGGCGATGATGTCGACACCTTCGTGGGCCCGACCACCGCCGCGCGGTGCACCGTAGGTGTCGGTGAACGAACAGATCCCCTGCACCGGAAACGCTGCCAGTGATACAGCGGGGGCGGCCACCGGAGCAGGGGCCGCAGTTGGCGTGGCAGGAAGTGTGGTCGCAGGAGCGGCCGGGGCCGTAGCGGTGGGGGCGGGTGCGGGCGCTGCGGGCGTGGTGCCAGGCAGGCACAGGATCTGGCCGGGATGGATCACGGTCGCGGTTGTCGCCCCGTTGGTGGCCACAAGGCTCGACATCGACACCTTCGCACGCGAGGCGATGCGGCTCCACGAATCACCGCTGACCACGGTGTATGTCGCACCCGAACACGTTGGAGCGTTCGGAGGGCCGGCGGCCTTGGCGATCTGGGTCATCGGAACCAGGCCAATCGCAAACATGACCATGGCAAAGAGCCACCGGCTGCGATTCCCTGACGGATGCACCCCCCGGCCGTTGATCTGGTCGGATACAGCACGCATCCGCTACTCCCTTCGCTACAGGAGGTATCGGCACAGGTGAACCACTACTTGAGGTGCCGTCCCCGATAGCGTGCTGGTATGCACGGGCAACGAGTGCTCGTCAGCGGGATGGGCGGGGAACTCGGTTCGCTCGTCGCGTCACTGCTCGAAGCCGAGCCCTGGGTGGGCTCGATCCTCGGCATCGACGTCGATCCGCCACGCCGACGCCTGCGACGCAGCGAATTTCATCTCATCGATCCCAGCAATCGTCAGCGAATCGTCGACGTGGTCACCGCGTTCGACCCGCACGTGCTGGTGCACCTGGCCGTGTGGGAACCCGACGCCCGAGCCGGCACCACCGTTGCCAAGCGGCTCACGAGCGAGGCCGCAACGTCGATCATCGCGGCCGCAGCCGAGTGCCCGTCGCTGCAAGCGATGGTCGTGCGCAGCGGTATCGAGATCTACGGTCGCGGCCGCGGCGCGCTGACCCGACCTGACGAAACCTCACCGACACGACCGACCAGCGAATACGGCCGCATGGTTGCCGACATCGAGACCACGGCAAACAGCGTCGGGCAACGTGTCGGCGTTTCGGTCACCACGCTGCGCCTGGCACCTGTGCTGGGGCCCCACGTGCCGAGCCCCCTCGGCCGAATCCTTCGACAGCCGGTCGTTCCCTTCAGCCTGCTCGCCGATTCCCCCTTCGCTGTCATCCTCGACTCCGATGCGGCACGCGCCTTCGTTGCCGCCGCCAAGCAGCGCCCGGCAGGCGCGCTCAACGTCGTGGCACCAGGTGCGATCACTACCATGCAGGCGATCCGCCGCGGCCGTCGCATCCCTGTTCCACTGGTTGGCCCCGAGTGGCGCGTGGTGCGGCAAGTCAGCTATCTGCTCGGTGCGCCGATGCCGGAGCACGTCATGGAGTTGATCCATCGTGGCCGGCTGGCCGACGGCGCGAAGCTGATGACGACCCTGGGCATTGCCCCGCACGTCTCCACCCAGGACGTGATCGATCGGCTGTTCGAATGGGAAGCAATCGTGCGCATCCCCGCGAGTCAGGCAGCGTGACCATGGACCCCGTCATCCGCCTGCCCCGTTCCTGGTATCCGGCGGACTCGGTCGATGAATGGGGCCGCGACGCCCACCTGATCGAGTTGCTCACACCCGCAGCCACGCTGCGATGGGATGTCAGCGTGGGCGGCGTGCAGCACCTGCCCAAGCGCGGCGGCGCACTGCTGGTGACCAACTCGCGATACTTCTCGCTCAGCACGGTCTACTCGGCATGGGCACTGAGCAAGGCGATCGGGCGCCCGGTGCGCTTCGCAGGCCGGCCCGACATCGCCCCGCTCGGGCCACTGATGCAGCGGCTCGGCGGCTTGCTGAACAAGCCGGAGGAGATCGGCGGCGCACTGCGCGCCAACGAACTGGTCGTCGTGTCGGCCCACGGCACCCGAGATCCGCGCCACGCAGGCCGCGTCGACCCCAAGCTGATCGGCGCTGCCATCGCCAGCGGCACCCCCGTCCATCCGGTCGCGTCGATGAGCACGCCATTCGGACGCCCGGCTCGAGTCGAGGTCGGCGCAGCCGTACGACCACGGCGAAAGCGTCGCGGGCCGCTGGCCGAACTCGAACTGGCCGACCTGACCCAGGTCGGCATCCAGCGACTGATCGACGCCCTCGGCGGGCTGCACACGGGCGTCGCCCCCATCGACTGGCTTGCGGAGGGCTGATGACATACGCGCGTGCAACCGACGGCGCTCGAATTCACTACGAGGCATTCGGCCGGCGCGATCAGCCGGTGGTGTTGATGATTCAAGGCCTCGGCGCCGACAAGCACGGGTGGGACATGCAGCGTTTCACGCTGGCCCGCAAGTACAGGGTGATTGCGTTCGACAACCGTGGCGCGGGACGAAGTGACAAGCCGTTCGGTACCTATTCGATCGAGCAGATGGCCGACGATGCAGTCGCCGTGCTCGACCATGCCGAGGTCGATGCAGCACACGTCGTGGGCGCGTCGATGGGCGGTGCGATCAGCCAGTTGATGTGCGTGCGCCACCCCACCAGGGTGTTGTCGCTGACGTTGGCCTGCACGGCGTGCCGCAACCAGCCATGGCGAGGCGAGCTGCTCGAGCAGTGGATGCAGACAGCGCAGGAACGCGGCATGGGAGCGATGACCAGCGAGGCTGCCCGATGGGTGATGGCCCCGCGCTCGTTCCGACGCCTGGTGCCCACATTCGGATGGCTGGGGCCGCTGGCCATGGGGCGGCCAACGCATTCGTTCGTCGCCCAGGTGCGAGCCATCCTGGCCGCCGCCGACGACCTGGCCGACCAGCTGCACCAGGTGCACGTGCCGACACTGGTGGTTGTCGGCAACCAAGACATCCTCACGCCGCGTGGCGACAGCGAGGAGATCGCCGAGCGCATTCCCGGTGCAGAGCTTGTCGTGATCTCGGGTGCTGCGCACGGCTTCATGGTCGAGCACGCCAGCACCTTCAACAAGATCCTGAAGGAGTTCCTGGCACGCGTCTGCGAGCCGCAACCGGCCGGTGCAGCTACTCCACTCCGTAGATGATCGAGTTCAGCCCAGCCCTGCGGGCTTCGCTGACGGCCAATCTGGCCAACCATCGCATCGCTGCCATCGCCACCGACGATCGGCATCGTGCTGCTGTCGCCATCGTCGTGGTCGACAGCGTGATCGGATCCGAGGATTCGCACGAGTTCTCCGAGGAGGACATGGCGGAAGTACCGGGTGACACATGCGGGTTCGATGGCCGGATCGAGGGTGTAGCCGGCGGCGCCGCTTTCCTGTTGTGTCGCCGGGCCGCCACGATGAACCGCCACGCCGGTCAATGGGCGCTGCCGGGCGGGAGGATCGACGCCGGCGAGACCGTCGAAGGTGCGGCGCTGCGCGAGATCCGCGAAGAACTCGGCCTGACCGTCGACCAGTCGCAGATACTGGGCAGACTCGACGACTATCCGACCAGGTCGGGCTTCGTGATCACACCGATTGTGGTGTGGGGCGGCGACAACGTCGAGCTGGTACCAGATCCGCGAGAGGTCGCCTACGTGCTGCGAGTCGGTCTGCACGAGCTGTGCCGGCCGGACTCACCCCGCTTCGTCTCGATCCCCGAGAGTGACCGTCCGGTGGTGCAGGTGCCGGTCGGGCGCGACCTGATCCACGCACCCACCGGTGCGGTGCTGCTGCAGTTCCGCTGGGTTGCGATCGACGGCAAGGCCGACGCGCGGGTCGACCAGTTCGAACAACCCGTGTTCGCCTGGCAGTAGCAGACCGCTACTGGCGGCCGGTGTGGCCGAAGCCGCCGCCGCGATCGTCGCCATCGAGAGACTCGACGACGAGCCAGTCGACCTCCTCGACGCGTTGGATGACCAGCTGGGCGAGGCGGTCGCCGCGATTGACGACGAAGGGTTCGTGTGGATCGGTGTTCAGCAGCACCAGCTTCAACTCACCGCGGTACGCCGAGTCGATCAGCCCCGGGGTGTTGGCCATGGTCAGCCCATGATTGAGCGCGTTACCGCTGCGGGGCATGACGAAGCCGGCGTAACCGGCCGGAATAGCAATCGCGATGCCTGTCGGCATCAGCAGACGGCCGCCCCCCGGGGGCACGACACCGTGTTCGCGGGCGCGCAAATCGAGACCGGCATCGCCCGGGTGGGCATAGGTGGGCAGTGGGAGGTCGGGATCGAGTCGAACGATCGGCACGGGGAGCACAACCTGCGACTCTGCCACACCGAGACGCCAGACCCGGACAAGGGGTGGCTACGCTCCGAGCGATGGTTTCGGCACCGCGCCCGCCAAGCGTCGACGCGCTGGCCCGAGTCATGGCCGACAGCGGGCTGCCACACGCGGTGTGCGTCGAGCTGGCACGCCAGGCGGTCGCCGAGGGTCCGGCCAGCTTCGAGCGCACCGCGGCGATCACGCGCGCCAACCTGTTCGCCCATTCGCTGCTCGGTCCGGTGATCAACGCAACCGGCGTGCTGTTGCACACCAACCTGGGGCGTGCCCCGTTGGAGATCATCCACCCGTCGATGGCGATGAACATCGAGTTCGACCTGCAGACGGGTGAACGTGGTTCGCGACAGCATGCCGTCGGCACGTTGTTGGCGATGCTGTGCGATGCCGAGGCGGCGATCGTGGTCAACAACAACGCCGCCGCAGTGCTGCTGGTGCTCGCCGCGATCGCCCGCGACCGGCAAGTCGTCGTCAGCCGCGGCGAGAGCGTCGAGATCGGCGGGGGCTTCCGCATCCCCGACGTGATCGAGCAATCCGGTGCACACCTCATTGATGTCGGCACCACCAATCGCACGCGGCTGGCCGACTATCGCAAAGCGATCGGCCGCAGGAACGCCGACGTCGCCGCGATCCTGAAGGTGCACCCCAGCAACTACCGCGTCGAAGGCTTCGTCGAGACCGCGGCTGTCGCCGATCTCACGACCCTGGGTGTGCCCGTGATCGCCGACATCGGCAGCGGGCTGATCGACGCCAACTGCCCGTGGCTCGGCGGGCCACCTCCCGCGTGGTTGCATGGCGAGCCGGCGGCGCGCCAGTCGCTAGAGGACGGCGCAGCGCTGGTCACCTTCAGCGGCGACAAGCTGTTCGGGGGTCCGCAAGCGGGCATCATTGCCGGGCGCGCCGACCTGGTGGCGCAATGCCGACAACACCCGTTGATGCGCGCGTTGCGCCCCGGCACCCACGTGATGGCAGCGATGCAACGCACCACGCTGGCCTATCTGCAGCGGACCGCGACCACCGACATCCCCTTCTGGACGATGGTCGCCGCGACCATCGAGGACCTGCACATCCGGGCGGGCGAGATCATCGCCGCCGCAGGGGTCGGTGAGATCGAAGCGACGGAGGCCGTTCCCGGTGCGGGCTCGGCGCCGGGCGCGACGATCCCATCGGTCGGCATTCGTATCGCGGGCGACCGATTGGCCGTGTTGCGCTCGTGCGACCCGCCGGTGGTCGCACGCACACGCGACGGTTCGACGTTGCTCGATCTGCGCACCGTCGAACCCGGCAGCGATGGCGCGGTAGCTGCGGCACTGCGACGATGCGCGTAGTCGCCACCGCCGGCCACGTCGACCACGGCAAGTCGTCGCTGGTGCAGGCGCTGACCGGCACCAACCCCGACCGCTTGGAGGAAGAGCGCAGCCGCGGCCTGACGATCGACATCGGCTTCGCCCACACGATCCTGCCCAGTGGTGCGGGGATCAGCTTCGTCGACGTCCCCGGGCACGTCAGGTTCATCGGCAACATGCTGGCCGGTGTCGGTGGAGTGGATGCGTGCATGTTCGTGGTGGCAGCCACGGAAGGGTGGAAGCCGCAGAGCGAGGAGCACCTGCGCATCCTCGAACTGGTGGGCCTCGGTCACGGAGTGATCGCAATGACCAAGGTCGATCTGGTCGACGACGAGTGGCGGCAACTGCAGGAGTTGGACATTCGCGATCGGCTCGCCGGATCGTTCCTGGCAGATGCGCCGATCGTGTCGGTGAGCGCGACCACGGGCGCAGGGCTCGACGACATCCGCACCGCGTTGGACGTGCTGGTACACGAAACCCCGGCGTCGCAAGACCGTGGGCGTCCGCGGCTATGGGTGGATCGAGTGTTCGCCGCGAAGGGAAGCGGCACAGTGGTCACGGGCACGCTGACGGGCGGATCGCTGCGCGCCGATCAACAGGTGCACGTGGCCGGGCGCGCTGTGCGCATCCGGTCGCTGCAATCCCACAGCGAGACCCACGCGGCGATTGGTCCCGGCAATCGCGTTGCGTTGAACCTGGCCGGGGTCGACCACGGCGAACTGCAGCGTGGAAATGCCGTGACGATTGCCGAGCAGTGGAGGCCGACACAACGGCTCGACGCGTCTCTGCACGTGCTGCCCGCGCTGCAGCACCAGGTGACGCGGCGCGGCGCGTATCTCGCCTACATCGGGTCGGGCGAGTTCCCGGTGAAGCTGCGAGTGCTGGGCGACGAGGGCATCGCGCCCGGAGGCGAAGGTTTGGTTCGACTGCACGTCGCCACACAGCTGCCGCTTACGCCCGGTGATCGATACGTGCTGCGCGAATCGGGCCGCGACGAGACCGTCGGCGGCGGTGAGATCCTCGACGTTGCGCCGGTGCTGCCGGCATCGAAGGCCCGTCCGGATCGATCGGTCGAGCGGGTGATCGCCGAGCGCGGCTGGGTGACGGTAGACGATCTCGAGGCATTGACCGGCGAGCGGCGCGAGCCGATGCTTGGCGATGCCGTCGTGTCACCGGAGTGGCTCGACACGACCCGTCGCATCGTGATCGCGCGCGTCGAGTCTGCGGGCGATCTCGGTCTCGACGTCGCAGAACTCGACGACCGTCAGCGCGCTGTCGCCAGCGCTCTCGACGGCGTCGAGATCGGCACGGGTCGCGTCCGTCGTGCCGACGCGACCGACCCGTTGCACGACCATCCTTTCGTCGCCGCGCTATTGACAGCTGGTGTCACGCCACCCGAGCCCGAAGGCGTCGACAGGGCTCAGCTCCGCGAGCTCGTGCGGCGCAAGACCATCATCGAGCGCGACGGGATCTACTTCCATCCGCGCACGATCGACGATGTCGCCGCGGCAGTGGCCGCCCTCCTGCGTGCCGATCCAGCGGGCTTCACTGTCGCCCAGCTACGCGATGCGCTCGGGGTATCGCGCAAGTACGCGCTGCCGCTGGTCAACGAGCTCGATGGCCGCGGCGTTACCCGCCGTCGTGGGGACTTGCGTGTGGCGGGTCCGCGACTGCCTTCCGCCGGCGAAGAGTCGGCACCCGCCTGATTCCACGCTGCTTGGTGTGCTCCAAGCCGCGTTCGAGGTCGCGAGCGGCCTGTGCGATGCGTACGTCGTTGGTGATGACCTCGCCGAAGTGCTGTGGATCGGCGAGCAGCCAGCTGTGCGATCCGTCGACGACGGTGCCCTCGACACCGGATGCAACACACAGTGCCTCGAAGGATTCGCGCGGGATGATCCCGTCGCGGGTGCCCCACAGAATCGTGATGGGCATGCCGCGATCGCGCAGCCGCTCGAGCTCGACGCGCAGGTCGGCGCGCCTGGCCAGGTTGGCGACGCGCACGATCGCACGGGGGTTGCGAACAAGGTTGGGCAAGAGGTCCTCGATCACAACGGGCAACACGCGCGTCGCTTGCCGCACGGGCCACACGTCGCTGGGGAAGTGCAGTCCCCAGTCCCACAAAGGCCGCTCGCCGATGCTGCGCAACGTGCGTCCGTTGCGCCACGCCGAGCCGCCGATCGAGTTGACCAGCACCAGCGAACGCACACGCTTGGGCATGTCGTGGGCGAGCTTGATTGCCACGCCCCCACCGAACGAATGCCCGAC
>JANOCR010000203.1:0-6338 GCA_031412355.1 Ilumatobacteraceae bacterium
ATTCGGGGAGATCGGAAAGGAACAGCCAGGCGAGCGCGAACATCAGCGCCGGGCCGATGATCCAGTTGAGAACCAGCGAGAACGTCATCGATCGCCGGTCGATCGAATCATCGAGGCGCGGGTAGCGCACCTTGGCGAGCACCGGATACATCATCAGCAACAGTCCGATCGCGATGGGCAGCGAGACGGTGCCGATCTTGACCTTGTCGAGCCAGTCGTCGAGCTGCGGGATGGCGGCCCCCAGCAGTAGGCCGAGCACTATCGCGGTGCCGATCCACGCCGGCAGGAACCTGTCGAGCAACGAGAGCCGACGGAGGACGTCGGACTCGGCGACAGGGGCCGATTCGGTGGTCGTCATGACACCTTGAGATGGTAGGCCACCAAGGTCAATCACCCGCTTCGATCGAGGCGAGCGACACCTTCACGTTCGCCGGAAGCGGTGGAAGGCGCAGGGTAAGAAGCCACGTGGTGACCACGAAGATGGCGGACCCCCACATCGCCGCGTCGAGTCCGCCCCACAGGTAGAGCACACCCGACAGCAAAGTGCCGACCAGCCGACCGGCGGCGTTGGCTGAGTAGTAGAAGCCGACGTCGAGCGCGACCTCGTCGTCGTCGGAGTAGGCGAGGATCAGGTACGAGTGCAGCGACGAGTTCATCGCGAACACGACGCCGAACACGATCAGCCCGCCGACGACCGCAACGGTGGTCAGGTCGTCGAAGCCGACAGCGACAGCGATCGCAACGGTGACAGCTGCGAGGATCAGCGCCCACCGCTGCACGGCGTTGATCTCGTCGGTCTCTGCGCCGCCGCGACCGAGCAGGCGCGGGGCGAACGATTGGACGATGCCGTACCCGATCACCCAGACGGCGAGGAAGCCGCCGATCCCCTGATGTGACCAGCCGAGTTCGTCGGCGAGGAACACTGGGAGTGCGACGACGAACCAGATGTCGCGGGAGCCGAACAAGAAGAACCGCGCGGCTGACAGACGGTTGATCGAGTCCGACTTGGACAAGATCGATCGCAGCGGTGACTTCTTCTTCGACTTACCGATGTCCTCGTTCAAGAAGATGACCAGAACGACAACGGTGATCGCCAGGGCACCGGCCATCGCCCATAGCGCGGCGTCGTAGCCGAACCCTGACAGCAGCGCGGCGCCAATGAAGAATCCGACACCTTTGAGCGCGTTCTTCGAGCCGGTCAGGATCGCGACGAGCTTGAACAGAGCGCCGTCGGCGTTGCCGGCGACGGTCTTGACGGCGCTCTTGGAACTCATCTTGGTGAGGTCCTTGGCGATCCCGGACAGCGCTTGCGCGGCCATCACGAACGCAACCACGAACCACTTCTCCCAACTCGGTTGTTCGAACGTCAATGCCACCAATGCAACGACCTGCAGGGCGAGTCCGGCGACGAGCGTGCGATTGAGGCCACGGCGCGAACCCACCCATCCGCCGAGAAGGTTGGTGAGGATGCCCATGAACTCATACGCGAGGAACAGGAACGCGATCGCCACCGGTGAGTAACCGAGTTCGTTGAAGTGCAGCAGGACCAGCATCCGCAACGCGCCGTCGGTGAGGGTGAAGACCCAGTACCCGGCGGTGACCAGGACGTAGTTGCGCAGCTTCACGTGCGGGTTCGGCTGTCGAGCGAGGCGCCGACCTTCGCTGCGAGTTCGGCCAGCCGGTGGACGTAGCCGTACTCGTTGTCGTACCAGACCAGCAACTTCACCATGCGGCCGTCGACGACCATCGTGGTCGGCCCGTCCACGATCCCGGAGCGGGTGTCGTTGGTGTAGTCGGCCGACACCAACGGGCGATCCTCGAAACCCAGGATCCCCCTCAGTTCCGTCTCCGCAGCAGAGCGCAGCTCATCGTTGACCTCCTCGACCGTGACATCGCGATGCGTCGTGAACACTGCGTCGGTCAGCGAGGCGTTGAGCAGCGGGACGCGGACCGCTAGGCCGTTCAGCTTGCCGGTGAGTTCGGGGTAGATCATCGTGATGGCGGTTGCCGACCCGGTCGAGGTGGGGATCAGCGAGTTAAGCGCTGAACGGGCGCGCCGCAGATCCTTGTGCGGGGCGTCGACGAGCACTTGGGTGTTGGTTACGTCATGGATCGTCGTGATCACTCCACGTTCGATGCCGAGCGACTCGTGGAGCACCTTCACGACCGGAGCGAGACAGTTCGTCGTGCACGAGGCGGCAGTGACGATGCGATGCACGTCCGGGTCGTAGAGGTGGTCGTTGCAACCCATCACGACGTTGAGCACCTCGGCGGCCTGGACCGGAGCGGCAACGACCACCTTCTGGACGGCACGATCGAAGTACGGCTCGAGCAGGGCGACGCTGCGGAACTTTCCGGAAGACTCGATCACCAGGTCCGCGCCAAACTCGTCCCACGGGACTCCGCCGGGTGTGGAATGCGCGGACAACGAGACCGGGTTGCCGTTGATCGTCAGCGACGCTCCGTCGGTCGAAACGGTGCCGTCGAAGCGGCCGTGGACGGTGTCGAACTCGAGGAGGTGGGCGGCGGTTGCCGCATCGCCATTCGTCTCGTTGACGTGAACGAGCTGCAGTTCGGGGTGGTGACGCAAGGCCCGGACGGCGAGGCGCCCCATCCGGCCGAAACCGTTGATGCCGATCCGAGTGGTCATGCGACGGGTCGGATCGTGCGGATACGGGCGTCGAGGTCGGCAACCACTGCGTCAAAGGCGGCGGCCGTGCCGGTCTCGACGGGGTCGGGGATCGACCAGTGCCACCACGTCGGGGCAGGTTCGAGCTCTTCGTGTGCACGGTCACACACGGTCACCACCTGGGCGTCCGGGTCAATCTCGTCGACACGTCGCGGCACTGCGCCGCCTAGATCGAGGCCGGCCCGGCGCGCTGCGGCCACCGCTCCTCGGTGCACTCGTGCGGCGGGGTGCGTACCGGCCGATTCGGCGGGCTGACCGGTGCGTGCTGTCCACAGCGCCGCTGCGAGCTGTGAGCGGGCCGAGTTGTGGCTGCACAGGAACAGCAGCTTGCTGTCCGATCGCATCTCCGCGTTAGCGAGCCGTGTAAACGGTGCAAGCACGATGCTCACGTACTTTCGCCTGCGATCGCCCGCCGAGCCGAACCTGACGATCAGTCCCGCCGCTTCCAAAACGTCGAGATGGTGGGCGAGCAGGTTGGTCGGCAAGCCATGCCGTCGACCGAGCTCCTTCGGAGAACGGTCGCTGACCGCCAGATCGTCAACGATCGCCAACCGCGCCGGCTCCCCCAGTGCTGCGTGCATGGCGGCTCGCTGCCCGAGGCTCGGCGTCATGGCCTGCACCATAAACGCTCCGATTCAACTGAGTCAATAATTACTGAGTGAGTTTTGTCCATCCACGCTGAGATCGCCGAGCGATGCGCTTCTCGCTCTTCGTCATTGGGCGCGTGCCGTGCCGCCCGCTGCGTGTTCTCGCGCCCGTAGTGATTGGTCGGGCGCGTCGTGAGCCACGGGTGGCATGAAAGCGCGCCCAACGGTCACTGGCGGGAAGCGCCGAGAGATCTCGGCATCATCGATGTCGATAGCCACGAGCGAGCGATCGAGCTTGCTGGCGAGTTGTCAGCAGCGCCCGGGGCCGGCGGCAATCCGATCCACGAATGGCTGGAAGTGCGGCCGTTTCTCGCTGCGCCGCCGACCGTCACCGAGTGACCGTGCAGGAGGCGCTCATCCGGGCAGTCTCGGCATGGGAGGAAGCGTTGCCCTCCGATCGCAAAGGCTGGCTGATCACCGTCGCCTGGCGAGCATTCGTTGACTTGGCTCGGTCGGACGCGGCCGCCCACGGCTCGAAGTGTCAGAGCCACTGCCGATGACTGGGTCAGCTCGGGGTGCGCGCACAGGAAGTAGAGGTACAGCGTGCCGAACCCGGCCGGACGGGCGGATCGTGCCGCTCGCAAACCAGGACCGGAGCCTGTGGGACAACGAACTCATCGCCGAGGGAGTCGTCATCGAGCACGCCGCGCTCGCACGCCGATGTGGCGCGTATCGCCGAGACCGACTGGGGCCAGATCGTGGAGTGGTACGAAAAGCTGCTTCATTTCGCCGACACTCCAATCGTCCGGCTCAATCGAGCCGTCGCCGTCGGCGAGGCGGAGGGCGCTCCCGCAGGATTGGCGGCACTCGCTCACGTCGACGAGCACATCACGCGGCGCGACGCGGTCGCCGCATATCTCCACGAGAGAAGCGGAGACCTCGAACTCGCTGCCCGCCTCTATGCCGACGCAGCCCACAACGCGCCCAGTCTCGCTGAGCGCGACCATCAGATGCGCCAAGCTGCGCGACTCAACCAGATACTGCGCGGCCAGTGACCACGGCGGTCACAGGGACGTTCGCCTCGTTGCCGACGGGGCCAACGTCATCGCGCTTCGAACCAAGCATCAGCTCGTGCCGAGCGACTGCCAGACCCCCATCAAGTTGCCTTCGCTGTCGGTGAAGTAGGCGGCGACGCCCATCTCACCGACGCGCTGAACCTCGCCAACAGCTGCACCGCCGTGGGCGACGATTGCAGAGAGTGCCTTCGTCATGTCGTCGACCTCGATCGTGATGATCGGCTTGCCGATCTGCGCCCCGCGCTGGAACATGCCGCCGCCGATGTAGCCGGGCTCGCTGGGCATGCCGCTCTCCTCGGCGGGTCCAGTCTGCACAAAGTTGTAGTCGAACTCCGGCACGGCCTGAATGGCCCAGCCGAACACGTCCGAGTAAAATGCTCGGGCCCGGTCGGCGTCGTCGTACGGCACCTCGAAGTGCACCACTCGTCCGGTCATCATCCACCCTTCTCGATGTGAGCTACGGATCCTACGGCATCGCACGCCCCGAGAAGTCGTTCGATCAGTCGGGCGTGACGACGATTCGGCCGACGACGCGACCAGCGCGCAGGCCATCGAAGATGTCGTTGATCTGCGAGAGGGGAGCGCTGGCAACGGTGGCGGCGACGTGTCCGCGCACAGCGAAATCGACGGCCTCCTGCAGGTCGGCGCGGGTACCGACATTTGAGCCCCGCACCGTCAGCTCGCCATTGACGACCATGGCGATCGACGAGCGGATCTCGTCGGAGGCGCCGCCCGGCAGGCCGATGTAGACCGCGGTACCGGCAGGCCGCAGCATCGCCACGGCCTGCTGGAAGGCGATTGGCGCCACGGCTGTGACGAGCGAGGCGTGAACACCACCGACCGCCGCGCGCACTGCGACGCCGGCGACACCGGAGGAGGCGTCGCTGGCGACTTCGGCGCCGAGCGACCGGGCGAGCGCCAGCTTGTCGGTACCGATGTCGACGGCGACGACGCGCAGTCCCATCGCCACCGCGTACTGGACGGCGACGTGGCCGAGCCCCCCGATGCCGAGGATCGCCACCCACTGGCCTGGCCGAGCGCCGGCCCGCTTCAGCCCTCGGTATGTCGTCACGCCGGCGCACAGGATCGGAGCGATCGCCACCGGATCGACCGTGTCGGGCAGCCGGGCGACGAACGCCGCCGGGGCGACCATGTACTCCGCATAGCCACCAGGTTTTGAGTAGCCAGTGGCCTCGGTGAGTGGGCAGATCGTCTCCATCCCGACCAGGCACCACTCGCACACGCCGCACGACCAGAACATCCACGGAACACCGACGAGATCGCCGACCGCCACACCGTCTGCCTCCGGCCCAAGGCCGACGACCCGGCCGGTCACCTCGTGCCCGGGGATCAGCGGAAGATTGGGCGGCGGATCCCAGTCACCGTCGACAGCATGGACGTCGCTGTGGCACACCCCGCAGGCAATCACCTTGATCAGGATCTCGCCCGGTCCCGGCTCGGGCAACGGCCAGTCCTCGACAGCCAAACGATCGCCGAGCCGACGCAAGACCGCCGCCCGCATCGTGGACGGAAGAGCCATCGGAGTGCTGGACCGGCCCACCTGCGTGTTGTCGGGAGCTTCCATCGGGTCACCCTAGTGACGCGGCCCCTGGTGCGCTCAAGCCGCGGGCGAGATGGACGCCGGCGTCCGTGCCGGCATGTCGTTCGCGTGTACTGCGGCGTGGCGACCGGCCGCTCGTACCAGTCCGGCTGCGCAGGCGAGGGCGGCGAGGGAGGCCCGACAGATGATCGAGCGGTGGCCCGCCCCGACGACCGGCATGGTGGAGCAACTGTCCCAGCGCGAGATGGCCGTGCTCCACTATCTGCCGTCCGCGCTCTCGCTCGCTGAGATCGCACGAGAGCTCTACGTGTCGCCGAACACCGTGAAGACGCAGTGCAACGCGATCTACCGCAAGCTCGCTGTCACCAGCCGGCACGCCGCCGTGCAGGCCGCTCGCGAGCACCGCCTGCTCTGAGGGTCAGGCG
>JANOCR010000204.1:0-14716 GCA_031412355.1 Ilumatobacteraceae bacterium
CTCGACAGCGAGGCCAACGTCATCGGAATGCTGCAGCCCGAAGACTGACGTTCGAACTATCGCCCTGACCCGGCGGCCCACCAACTCGACAGGCGCTGCGTCACTCGAAGGGTGGTTCCTCGAACTCGGAGGCGTCGGGCAGTACGAGGTCCCATCGGTCGAGGCAGTCCTCGCAGCGGTAGGCGACGTAGTCGCCCGGCAGCCACACTCCGTCCTCGCGCGGCTGCGTAAGCAGGTGGCAGCGACCACCACAATCGACGCAGACGATCATCGGCTCGGGTTCCAGTTCGATACCGCGGCACGTTATACGGTGAGGCCGTGCCAGCAGCCGCAGCCACCGATCAGGCCGGCAGCGAACTGGCGGTACTGCTGTCTCAACTCGTCGCTTTTCCCACCGAGAGCACCACGCCCAACCTCGAACTGATCCAATGGGTCGCGGACCACGTCGAGGCCAACGGCGGCCGGGTCAGCGTGGTCGACGGCGACGAAGGCCGGGCCAACCTGCTGGCGTCGTTCGGGCCACAGATACGCGGCGGTCTGATGCTGTCGGGCCACACCGACGTCGTGCCGGCCGGCACGGGATGGGCTACCGACCCCTACGCGGTGACCAAGATCGGCGACAGCCTGTACGGCCGGGGCACGGCCGACATGAAGGGCTTCATTGCCGCGACGGTGCGAACGATCGAACAGTTTCGTGACGTCGAATTCAGCCGGCCGCTTCATCTGGCCCTGTCGTTCGACGAGGAGATCGGCTGCATCGGCGTGCGCCACGCGTTGCAGGTGATCGCCAGCCGCGATGACCTCAGTCCTGACGTGGTGGTGATCGGCGAGCCGACCATGATGCGGCCTCGCCACAGCCACATGGGCAAGCTCGCCTACGAGGTCGTGTGCACAGCCGAGGCGGCTCACTCCAGCATGTCGCACCGCAAGCCGAGCGCGATTGCAGCGGCGGCACGACTGCTCGGTGTGCTCGATGATCTGCAGCGGCAGTTCCGTCCAGTGGGCGAGCCAGAGGTGACCTTCAACTGCGGGACGATCACCGGTGGCACTGCGCTCAACGTGATCGCCGACCGCTGCTCGTTCACCTTCGAGGTTCGCCACACCGTCGACCACGACCCCGACACCGTGCTCGAACCGTTCCTGCGCAATGTCGATCGTGAGAGCACAACACTGACCGAGATCACCCGGTATCCCGCGTTGCGCACGCCCGTCGACGATCCATGGCTGCGCGCGGTGGAACGCGTCGCCGATGCAGGGCCAGCGACGACGATCGGCTACGGCACCGAAGGCGGCTTGTTCGCGGAGGCGCTCGGTGCGTCCGTCGTGATCTGTGGGCCGGGCGACATCGCTGTTGCCCATCGGGCCGACGAGTACGTGACCGTCGATCAACTGCTGCGGTGCGAGCGTTTCCTCTGCGGACTCGTCGAACAGATCTGTGTCGACGCGGCCGCTGAGGGCTAGACCTACGAACATGGAGAACCCGAGCATGGACGAGGGAACACTGTTGGCTCCCGACGAAACCTCTACTGATCGACTGCTCGCCGCGGTTGAAGAGCTTGGCCCGCTGTGGCGCCAGCGTATGGCCGAACACGACCGAACCTCGACGTTCCCGTACGAGAACCTCGCCGAGGCGAAAGAGGCCGGTCTCAATCGCCTCACGGTGCCGATCGAGTACGGCGGGTTCGGCTACTGGATGCCCGGCAACTTCAGTGGTCTGTACCAGCTGCTCGAACGCATGGCGTACTGGGACACCAACACCGCCCAACTCCTGCAGGTCCACAATCATGCGGCCGGAATCATCAGCTTCCATTCCGCGCCGGCGCAGCGCGACCGCTACCTGCCCCAGATTGTCGACGGTGCGTACCTTGCGTCCCTCGGCTCCGAGGCACATCTCTACGAGAACGGGGCAGAGGCACTGGCCTCGGAGTTGACGGCGGTCGAGGGTGGCTACCGGCTGACCGCACGCAAGGCGTTCGCTTCGGTGGCCGCAATTGCCAAGTACCTCATGGTGTGGTGTGCGGTCGAGGGCGACACCGCATACGCATCGAGGATGGTGTTCGCCGTCGTGCCGATCGATGCACCCGGCGTCACATTGCTCGACGACTGGCACATGCTCGGTATGCGTTCGACGGTGTCGTGCAGCGTGGCTTTCGAAGACGTGTTCGTGCCCGCCGCCGACGTGGTGGGCGAGCCCGGCGGTTGGATCAACAACGACCCGCGGACGTTCTCGTGCGGGTACGCCGCCAATCACCTCGGCACGGCGCAGGGCGCGTTCGATTTCATCGCCGGGTACGTCGCCAGCCGCGACGACCTCAGCGGGTCGGAGGCTGTGAAGGTCCGGGTCGGACGAATGGATGCACAACTGTTCGCGGCGCGCAGCGCACTGCGCTCCACCGCAGCACGTCTCGACCGCGGCGACGATCCCGACGAGTGCGAGGCCGACGCCATCCGCACCATGCACCTCGCGAAGAACGCGGTGCTCGACATTCCGTTTCAGGGCTTCGACATCGTCGGTGCACGCGCGGCCCACGAGCGATACCCGCTCGGTCAGATGATGCGCGACGCCCGTACGTTCACGCTCCACTTCCGTGACGATCTCTACGTGCAACGGTTGGCCGACATGGCGATGGGCAAGGGCTTCTCGGCGAAGAAGGCCCGCAGCGGCTCGACGCCGTTCGATCAGTCGGCAGCAGGAGCGTGAGGTGCACGCAGACACCGAGTTGCTGATCGACGTCTGCTCGATCGACTCGATCTGGGGCAAGGAGCGACAGCTCGCCGAGTTCCTCGCCGATCGTCTGACCCAGTGGGGATGCGATCAGGTCGAGCTCGTCGAGTCGCGGCCCGGTCGACCATCGGTCGGCGCCCGCCTGAAGGGCCTGGGCGGTGGGCGATCGCTGGTGCTCAACGGCCATCTCGACATCTACGAGCTCAGCGCAGACTGGACTCGAGACCCGTTCGCGGCCGCGCTCGAGGATGGCAAGGTGTATGGCGCCGGCATCGCCGACATGAAGGCCGGAACCGCCGCAGCCGCTGCCGCAATCAGGCGAATCGCGGCCAGCGATCAACGGTTGCGCGGCGATGTCGTGTTCCAGGGCGTGTCGTGCCACTTCGAGGGTGGCGTCGGCACGCGTTCCTTGTGTGCCGCCGGGTTCCTGGGTGACGCAGCGATCGATTGCGAGCCATCGAGCAACACCATCGGCATTGCCCATCGCGGCGCTGCCTACCTCAAGATCACCACGAAGGGCCGTCAGGCACACACCACGTACAAGCATTTGGGAGTCAACGCCATCGAGACGATGGAGCCGATCCTGGCCGGGTTGCGCGAGCTGGAATCCGCGCTTGCGTACGATCCTCACCCGCTGTTGCCGGGTGGACCGATCCTCAACATCGGCACCATCAGTGGTGGCACCAAGCACAACCAGGTGCCCGATCGCTGCACCGTCACGCTCGACATCCGTCTGCTGCCCAGCCAGGACCCGTACGACGTCAAACGCCAGGTCGAACGCATGATCGAGGAGTTGCGCACGACGGTCGACTCGCGCATCGAAGCCGATGTCGAGTTCAGTGAGCACTGGTTGTCGGGGCCCCGGCACCCGTACGAGATCGAAGCCGACGCACCGATCGTGCAGGCGTTGGACCGAGCAGTGCGCACTGTCACTGCGGCGGCGCCTGTGTACCAGGGCGTGCCGTTCTGGTGTGATCTCGTGGCACTGAAGGAGTTCGGGGTCGGGGGCGTCAACTTCGGCCCCGGCGATCCGCCGTACAACTTCCCCGACGAATACGTCTATGAGGCTCAGTACCTGCAGGCTGTCGATGTCTACGAACAACTGATGCGCGAGTTCTGCCAATGAACGACATCAACGTGATCCATGCCGCGTCGTTGGCGATTGTCGACGATCTCGGTGAGCCACGTCGCGGTGCGACCCAGAGTGAACTGGGCATCGTCGCCGATGGTGCAGTGGCGATTCGCGACGGCGTGATCGTGGCGGTCGGGCCCACCGACGAGGTCCTGGCCACACACGACGACGATGTGTCCACCATCGATGCCGGTGGGCGCTGCGTGCTGCCCGGGCTGGTCGAGTGTCACAGCCACCCACTGTTCGCCGGCGATCGTCATCACGAGTACGCCGAGCGTCTCGGCGGCGCCTCGCTGGCGGAGGTCGCGGCTCGCGGTGGTGGCATCTGGTCGAGTGTGGTCGCGACCAGAAGTGCCAGCGACGAGAAGTTGCTGACCAGACTGGTTTCGACGTACTCCCGGATCGTTGCCGGCGGAGTTACGACGCTCGAGGTCAAGTCCGGCTACGGCCTCACTGTCGCGGAGGAACTGCGCGCCCTCGAACTGTTGCAGCAGTCTCGCTCCCTAACGCCGATGCAGTTGGTGATCACGTTTCTCGGCGCCCACGTGGTGCCACGCGATCTCGACGTCGATCCGAACGATCGTGCCGACCGCTACACCGACTTGATCGACGGCGAGATGCTGACTGCGGTGATCGCCCAGGGCATCGCCGAGTTCCAAGATGTCACCGTCGAACAGGGCTTGTTCACCCCCGATCAGGCCTTGCGCCTGATGCACCGCAGCCACGAATTGAGCCTGCCGGTTCGTGTGCACGCCGATGCCTGGGCGCCGTCGCAGGGATGGCGCACCGCCGTCGAAGGCGGGGCGGTCTCGGCCGAGCACCTGACATACACGTCCGCTGACGACATCCGCGAGGTCGGCCGAACCGAAACGATCGCCGTGGTTCTGCCGATGGCGGAACTCGTCTACATGACCACCGAGCGGGCCAAGGCCCGGCTGTTCATCGAACACGAGGTTCCGGTGGCCGTTGCGACCGATTTCTGCTCCTCCATCCATGCCACCTCGCTGCTCAACACGGTGGCCACTGCCGCGCCATGGTTCCGTTTGACACCCGGTGAGGTGATCGTCGGAGCCACGTTGAACGCCGCGTACAGTCTCGGCCGCCAGGCGACCTGCGGTTCTCTCGATGTCGGCAAGCGTGGCGACCTGATCGTCGTCGACTGCCCACATCCAGACGAGATCTGCCTGGCGGTCGGCGCGCCGTTGCTCGACCAGGTGGTCATCGCCGGCGAGGTTGTCGTAGGAGACCGGCCGTGATTCGGGTCGTGTCCGGCGAGTTCGGTGGGCGCAAGCTGGTGGTTCCCGTCGGCTTGGCCACGCGGCCGACGACCGACAAGGTGCGCCAGGCATTGTTCAACTCCCTCGACAGCGCTGGGTTGATCGACGGAGCCGCTGTCGCCGACCTGTTCGCCGGCTCCGGCGCACTTGGCATCGAGGCGCTGTCGCGCGGCGCCGAGACATGCGTGTTCGTCGAGCGCGACCGGGCCGCGCTGCAGGCGTTGCGCGCCAACATCGCCGCCCTCGGCCTGACGCAGCGCACCACCGTCGTCACCTCCGACGTACCCGCGTGGATCCCGGCGCTACGCGGCATCGATCTCGCCTTGATCGACCCGCCGTACGAGTTCGACGGCTGGGATCACCTGCTGTCGGTGCTGCAAGTGCCGTATGTGGTGGCCGAGGCGGGGCACGAGATCGTGGCACCATCGGGGTGGGTGGCGCTGAAGTCGCGGCGGTACGGGCGCACCTGGGTTACGCAGCTCGAACGAGTAGCGTGAGTCGCCGCATGGCCCCTCGAATCACTCCTCCCATGACCACTGTGCTGTACCCGGGCAGTTTCGATCCGTTCCATCTCGGTCACCTCGACGTCATCGAGCAGTCGGTTGCCCTCTTCGGTGAGGTTGTCGTCGGTGTGATGCACAACCCGACCAAGCCCAGCGGCATGTTCACCCTCGACGAGCGGGTCGAAATGATTCGCAACAGCATCGCCTACATGCCGTCGGTCAAGGTCATCGCGTTCGGCGGGCTGGCGGTCGACGCCGCCCGGGAGGTTGCCGCAGCCTTCATCGTCAAGGGATTGCGGACCGGAGGCGACTTCGAGGTCGAGCAGCAGATGGCGCACACAAATCACGCCGTCAGCGGCGTCAGGACCGTGTATCTGCCCTGCAAACCGGCATTGGTGTCGATCAGCAGCCGCTTCATTCGAGAGATTGCCCACTACGGAGGCGACGTCTCGGCACTGGTTCCGCTGCCGGTTGCCGCCCAATTGTCGCGGGTGCATCCACGCGACGAGGACTTTTGAGGCCTATCTTGGCTGCGGAAATGACGTACGACGACAAGCACGACGAGTTCGAAGACGAGGAGGAATTCGACGATTCCGACGCCTTTGTGCGCAGCACGAACGGCTACGTCGGTGACGCCGAAACCCTGCTTCGTCGGGCCATCGACATCATCGCGTCCGCTCCCACCATGCCGTTGTCGTCGTCGCCGCGCATCGACCGCGACGAGATCATCGAGCTTCTCGAAGAGTCCTTGAGCCGCCTGCCCGACGAGATGCGCCAGGCGCGGTGGATGATCAAAGAGCGCCAGGAGTTCGTGTCGAAGACACGTCGCGAGGCCGACGAATTGCTCGAGGCAGCGCGTGTGCAGGCCGAGCGGATGGTGCAGCGCACCGAAGTCGTGCGCGCCGCCGAGCAACGTGCCCGCCAGATAAGCGAAGCTGCAGACGCCGATTCGCGGCGGTTGCGGCACGAGACCGAAGACTTCCTCGACCAGCGCCTTGGCAGCTTCGAGATACTCCTCGACAAGCTCCAAAAGACCGTCCACGCAGGGCGATCACGGCTGTCGATCGGTGCCCACCGAGGCGACGAAGTCGTCGAAGAAGACGATCCCACGAAGGGTTTCTTCGACCAGGATCGGTGAGTGGTGCTCGCCGTTAACCTGGTCCCATGTCGAATTCGTTGCTGATCAACGCCGCCGAACTGTTGCGCCGGCCAGGCTCGGAGCGACGCGTGGCCCTGGAACCAACCGTTGCCGAGCTGGGCATTGTTGACACCAAGTTCGACGTCACAGCCGCGGTCGCTGTTTCCCTGCGGCTGGAGTCGTTGACTGACGGCATCGTGGTCGACGGCGATCTGCGTGCGCCATGGGCCGACTCGTGCCGGCGCTGTCTGGCACCCGCTAGTGGAGAGGTCCATTGCGTTGTTCACGAGCTGTACCAGCACGTTGTCACCGATCCCGATGCGTTCGAGATCGTCGGCGACCAGATCGACCTCGCCAGGATGATCCGCGAAAACGTCCTACTCGATGCTCCGATCGCGCCGTTGTGCCGCCCGGATTGCGCCGGGCTGTGCGCAACATGCGGGATCGACCTCAACACCTCCAGTTGCGACTGCGTCAGTGCCATTGGTGATCCTCGATGGGATGCATTGAGCCAGCTGAAGGCGAATCTGCCGGAGGGGTAGCCGCTACGGGTATGACTCCCGCTAACCTCTCGTAGCTCGTTTCGTCAAGGAAGACTGCTGTGGCCGTTCCAAAGAAGAAGAAGTCGAAGATGAAGACGCGTAGCCATCGGGCCGGCGCATGGAAGCTGTCGGCTCCGTCGCGCAGCGTGTGCCCTCGATGCGCCGCCGCCAAGCTGCCACACACTGTGTGCCCGGCATGCGGCTGGTACAAGGACCGCGTCGCCATCGACGTCGGCTGATCAACACACCTTTGATGTTGCCGATCGCTGTCGATGCGATGGGCGGTGATCGGGCGCCCAGTGAGATTCTCGCCGGCGCTCACGCTGCAGCGGCCCTGGGTATACCTGTCGTTCTGGTTGGCCCTGACAACCTGGAGGGTCGCGGCGATCTCGACCTGATCGTGGCCTCCGAAGTCATCACCATGGACGACGATCCCGCGCAGGGCGTGCGTCGCAAGAAGGACTCGACGCTGGTGCGCGCTGCCGAGGCGGTGCGCGACGGCAAGGCGTCGGCCATGGTCTCGGCCGGCAACACCGGAGCCACGATGGCCGCTGCGCTGTTACGGATGGGGCGGATCAAGGGCGTCAACAGGCCAGCGATCGCCACGCCGATTCCGGTGCCGGGTCACGGTCCCAACATCTTGCTCGATGCCGGTGCCAACGCGGAGGTGCAAGCCGAGTGGTTGGTGCAGTTCGGTCAGATGGGCTCGGTGTATGCCCGACACCGCTTCGGCATCGACAGTCCGTCGGTCGGCCTGTTGTCGATCGGCGAGGAGCCGGGCAAGGGCGACACCCTGCGCAAGGAAGCGTACGAACTGCTGTCACGCGCCCCCGGGATCCATTTCATCGGCAACGTCGAGGGTCGCGACGTGATGAAGAAGACCGCCGACGTGATCGTGACCGATGGCTTCACCGGCAACGTGGTGCTGAAGGCGCTCGAGGGCGGCTTGCGGGTCATCCTCACGGCTCTTCTCGAAGCGTTCGGCGCCGAGGAGCACTACAAGCCGCACGCCGACGCGCTGTTACCCGCACTGCTGCCGTTGTACGCCCAGGTCAGTCCCGACACGTATGGCGGCGCGATGTTGCTGGGTGTCGAGGGCGTGTGCATAATCAGCCATGGTTCATCCAACTCGCAGGCCATGCTCAACGCCATCAAGCTCGGCCACGAAATGGTTGAGCACCGGCTGGTCGAAGAGATCCGGGCCGCAGTTGCACTGCACGACTGACGCTATTTGACCGGTGTCACCGCCACCGAGGAGCTAGGCTCCCGCGCTGCTAACAACACCGAGGAGTGTTCACCCGTGCCTGCCGAGACCGACGTCGAACAGGGTCCGCTCGACCGCAACGAAGTCTTCGAGATCGTTCGCGCCAATCTGGCCGACATCCTCGAAATCGAGCCGTCGGCCATCTCCGAGGGTCAGTCGTTCGTCGACGATCTCGATGCTGATTCGCTCGCCCTCATCGAGCTGGTCGAGGCTTTGGAAGAGGATCTCAGCGAACGCTCCGTCGGCTTCCGCATCGAAGACGAGGATCTGATCGATCTGAAGACCGTGCGCGACGCAGTCGACTACGTCTACGCCCGCGTTCGGGAAGCGTGAGATCAACCAACGTTTCGATGGGCCTCGACACGCTGAGCCGTCAGCTCGGTTACGACTTCGCCGATATGACCTTGCTTCGCCGGGCGCTGGCTCACCGCTCGTGGTGCGCCGAGGTGGGTGGTCTGCCCTCGAACGAGCGGCTGGAGTTTCTCGGCGATGCGGTGCTCGGCTGGGTCATCGCCGAGATTGCGTATCGACGCCACGGGGATCTGCCAGAGGGCAAGCTCACCGATCTTCGCAAAAGTGTGGTCAACGCCACCGCGTTGGCCGAAGTCGCCGAGACCATCGGCCTCGGCGAGTGGTTGCTCCTCGGCAAGGGTGAGGACGCCGCCGGCGGGCGACAGAAGCCGTCGATCCTCTCCGATGCCCTCGAGGCAGTACTCGGGGCCGTGTACCTCGACGGCGGGGTCGAAGCGGCCAAAGCCCTGGTGTCGCGGTTGTTCAGCGAGCGGCTCGAGACGGCGGCCGGGCAACTCGACAGGCTCGACCACAAGACCGTGCTGCAAGAGCTCACCGCTCGACTGTACGACACTGCACCGGTGTATCTGCTGACTGAGTCCGGTCCCGACCATTCCAAGACGTTCAAAGCAACGGTGCTCGTGGATGGCGTCGCCCTGGGGGCAGGCGAGGGCAAGTCGAAGAAGCTGGCCGAGCAACAGGCCGCCTCTGAGGCATTCGACGCGATCTCCGCAGTGAACTAGCTGTGCCCGAGCTGCCCGAGGTGGAAACCGTTCGGCGAGGGATGGTGTCGTTCGTCGTCGGCCGTCGCATTGACCGAGTCGAAGTCGGGCGCGAGCGAACGGTGCGGCGCACATCGCGCCAGGCGCTGATCGACGGGCTCACGGGAGCAACGATCACCTCGATCGGCCGCCGCGGCAAGTACATCGTGTGCACGCTCGACACCGGCGACGCGCTGATGATCCACTTGCGAATGAGTGGCCGGGTGCTGGTCAGCGAAGTCGGTTCGACCCGGCCGGACCACACCCACGTCGTCTTGCACCTGGCGGGCACGCCCACTCAAGAGTTGTGGTTCGTCGACCCGCGCACCTTCGGCGAGATGGTCGTGTTCGATCCCGATCATGCCGAGGCCGAGCTGCCCGAGCTGGCTCGATTGGGCATCGACCCGATCACGGACGGTCTGACGGTGGCTCAACTGCACGACCTGGTCCGCGGCCGGGCGCGGCAACTGAAGCCCCTGCTGCTCGACCAGCACGTGATCGCCGGCATTGGCAACATCTATTGCGACGAGATCCTGCATCGGGCCGGGTTGCGTCCCGATCGGCTTGCCAACACCTTGAAGCCCGCGGGCGTCCGCCGGCTTCACGACGCGATCCACTCGATCCTGTCGACTGCGATCGAGGCCGGCGGCAGCACGCTGTCCGACACGCAATACGTCGACGTGATGGGCGATGGCGGCAGCTTCCAACTCGATCATCGCGTGTACGACCGGGCCGGCCAGCGTTGCCTCACATGCGGCAAAGCCACGATCCAGCGGACCGTTTCCGGTGGCAGATCCACCTGCTTCTGCCCCCGCTGCCAGCGCTAACCGGTTTCGCAGGTCGGTGCGGCTAGGGTCGCGGGCGCCGTGTTCTTGAAGTCGCTGACCCTCAAAGGATTCAAATCGTTCGCCGACGCGACCACCCTGCAGCTCGAGCCGGGGGTCACGGTCGTGGTGGGGCCCAACGGCTCGGGCAAGTCGAACGTCGTCGATGCGATCGCCTGGGTGCTGGGCGCGCAGGCACCCAGCGCGGTGCGTAGCCAGAAGATGGACGACGTGATCTTCGCAGGCACCGCGAAGCGTCCTGCGCTCGGTCGCGCCGAAGTGACACTGACCATCGACAACTCCGCCGGCCTGCTGCCAATCGAGTTCACCGAAGTCACCGTGGCGCGCATTCTGTTCCGCACCGGCGAGAGCGAATACTCGATCAACGGAGTCACGTGTCGGTTGCTCGACGTGCAGGAGCTGCTCAGCGACGCCGGCGTCGGCCGCCAGCAGCACGTGATCGTGAGCCAGGGTCAGATCGATTCGGTGTTGAACGCCCGACCCGAGGAGCGGCGGTCGATCATCGAAGAAGCTGCCGGCGTGCTGAAGTTCCGGCGTCGCAAGGAGCGCGCCGAGCGGCGCCTCGACGCCACCGAGGCCAGCCTGTTGCGCGTGCAGGATCTGCTTCGCGAAGTGCGTCGTCAGCTCCGGCCGCTCGAACGTCAAGCCGACGCAGCCCGGCGTCACGGCGACCTGGTCTCCGAGCTCAGCGCGCTGCAGATCTATCTCCGCGGGCGCGAGGTTGCTTCGCAACGAACCCGCCTTGCCG
Source organism: Ilumatobacteraceae bacterium (assembly GCA_031412355.1). Taxonomy (GTDB): domain Bacteria; phylum Actinomycetota; class Acidimicrobiia; order Acidimicrobiales; family Ilumatobacteraceae; genus JAENVT01. Next base: position 11,227 of record JANOCR010000204.1, read on the forward strand.
CATTGGCTACCGAGAAGGTCGCGCTGCATGCCACCGAGCAGGAGCTGCGCGCCGAACTTGCCGCGCTCGACGTCAGTGTCATGGCGGCCGAGGCCGAGCTGACTGCGCGGGGCGACCTCGACCTGTCCGATGAGATGGTGCGCGTCGAGCAGTTGCGCGAGCGTGCCAGGGGCATCGCTGCGGTGCTGGTCGAGCGCCGGCGTTCCATGGAACGCGACCGGGGCCAGCTGATGGACTCGGGCGTTGTGGCCAGCCTGGAAGCCGACGCGAGCAGCCTGCGTGATGAATTGCAGCGAGTGGCCGAGGCGCTTCAAGAACTGGGTCCGGAAGCCGAGGTGTTGGCGGCCGAGGAAGAAGCGTTCGGCACCGAACGCGAGCAGGCGCTGCTCACGATCGACAACGTGGTCACGAGCAGTTCGGCCGCCAGCGCGGCCGCCGAGGTTCGCGGCGAGTTGCGCTCGTTGCGCGGCAACGCCGAGCTTGCCGAGGGCGAGCTGCAACGTTTGCGTTCCCGATCCGATTTGCTGCTCGAGCGGATCGTTCGGCTCGATGCCGACGCCGAGCGTCTGCGTGTGGAGTGCGAGCAGGCGCAAGGCGTCGAAGCCGCTCTGGTGGCTGATCTCGAGGCCGCCGAGGCGCGTCGGATCACGGCCGAGACGGCGTTCGAGTCCGCCACCCACGCCCGTCAAGCAGCGGCCGACGATGCATCTCGTTGGGGTGCCCGTGCCGAGGCGTTGCACCTTGCGTTGGAGAGTGCTCGGGCCCGAGCCGGTGCCGAGCATCTTGCAGGTGTCGAGGATGTGCTTGGCACGTTGCTGGATCTCATCGACATCGACACCGGCTGGGAGCTGGCGGTCGAGGCAGCACTGGGCGAGGTGCTGGAGGCAGTGGTCGTCGCCTCGCCGACCGCTGGTCGACGAGCGCTCGATTCGATGCATGCGTCGAACGTGCACGGCGCGGTGATCGCCCTCGGTGCCGCTCCGCTGCCGCCTGTCGTTCAACCGGCGCACGGCGTTGCGGTTCGCCCGCACGTGCGCAGCCAGCAGGCAGGTGTCGCCGAGTTGTTGGATGCCATCATCGGGTCTGCCGTACGTGTCTCGACGTGGGCCGACGCAATCGATCTGGCGATGTCCAATCCGCACGCCGTGGTGGTCACCGACGACGGCGATCGCTTTGGTCCAACCGGGTGGCGGGTCGGAGTCGCCAGTGGCGGGGCCACGGCGTCGGCGCTCGAAGAGGCGCAGGAGCGCCTGGGGATTGCGACCGCCGAGCTGGACAATCGCACCCGCGCCGAGCAGGCGAGCCGCATCGAGTTGCAGACGGCCCGGCAACGCGAGGCCGAGCTCAGCCACCAACTCGATACTCACGACGCCGGGTTCTCGGCTAGTTCCAGTGCTCTGGCGCGAACGCAGAGCGAGCGTCGCGACACGCAAACCGAACTGGACTCACTGGAGCATTCGTTGGGGGATGCGGCAGATCGGCTCAATCGTGAGCGCAGTCGGATCGCCGAGCTCGATGCGCTCGTCCCCGCGCTCGAGGCCGGCGAAGCAGCCGAAACCGCGGCGGCCAAGGCGCGCGGCGAAACACGCGCGGGGCTGGATTCACGCGCCTCCCAGCTGGCGAATCGCAGGCAAGATCTGGAGATCCGCAATGCTGGCCTGCACGAGCGCCAACACTTCCTCGAACGTCGCTTGCAGGAGACCGAGCGGCGGCTGGCGGCCGACGCCGTCGCACGCGCCCATGCCGGGCAGCGTCGTCTCGAGGTCGAGCAGGCGTTGGGTGCCGTCGAGAACCTCGCATCACTGGTTGATCGCCATCGTCATGTGATCGAGGCCCGTCACAACGAACTACTGGAGATTCGCCGTCAACAGAGTGCGGAGGTGCGCGGCATAGCCCATCGTCTCGACGAAGCGCGTACCCGACGCGGCGTCGCCGAAAAGAGCCTCGACGAGAACCGTGAGCGCTCGCGGCGGGTCGAGATCGACGAGGCAGAGGTACGCATGCGGTTGGAGGGTGTCGTCGAGGCCCTGCGTCGCGATCACGATCTCGAGCCCGAGGCCGCAGAGGCGGCCGCGATGCCCACGCTTCCCGAAGGCATCTCGGCGGCCGCACGAGTTCGCGATCTCGAACGCGAACTTCGGCTCATGGGCCCGATCAACCCGTTGGCACTCGAGGAGTTCAACGAATTGCAGGCGCGGCACACATTCCTCGAAGAACAACTCGAAGACGTTCGCAACACACGTCGCGATCTGATGCGGATCATCAAGGCCGTCGATCTCGAGATCCAAACCGTCTTTGCGGCCGCGTTCGCCGACGTCAGCAACCACTTCACGCAACTCTTCGCGATGCTGTTCCCTGGCGGCGTCGGGACCCTGGTACTGACCGACCCCGATGACCTGTTGAACACCGGTATCGAAGTCGAGGCCAAGCCCAGTGGAAAGAACGTGAAGAAGCTGTCGCTCCTGTCGGGTGGCGAGCGCTCGTTGACTGCGCTGGCATACCTGTTCGCGGTGTTCCGCAGCCGGCCGTCGCCGTTCTACGTGATGGACGAGGTCGAGGCCGCGCTCGACGACGTCAACCTGCATCGGTTCCTCGGGCTGCTCCACGAGTTCCGCCAGGAGGCGCAACTACTGGTGGTCAGCCACCAGAAGCGAACCATGGAAGCGGGCGACAGCCTGCTGGGAATCACCATGCAGCCGGGTGGGTCCTCGAAGGTGGTCACCGAGCGGGTTTCCGCCGCAACCTGAATGGTCAATCGCCATTCTGCGACCGACTAACGTCGAACTAGTTGGTCGCGACGAAACCAGGGGGAGTGGCAGCACATCGTGAGTGAAGCCGTGGCTATCGGCGCCCGAGAGGACGTATCGCGACGCGCAACGCCTGCCATCCAACTGGTCAGGCTGCGCAAGAGCTTCGGCGATGTCGTCGCTGTCGACGACATCGATCTGGAGATCGTCGAGGGCGAGTTCTTCTCGTTGCTCGGTCCCTCTGGCAGCGGCAAGACCACGGTGCTGCGAATGATTGCCGGGTTCGAGTTGCCCACCGGAGGTGCGGTGCGGCTACAGGGCCACGACGTCAGCCGCTTGGCGCCCTACGATCGCGATGTCAACACGGTCTTCCAGGACTACGCGCTGTTCCCGCACATGAGCGTCTTCGAGAACGTCGAGTACGGCCTGAAGGTGAAGAAGGTCGACAAGGCCAAGCGCCAACGCCAAGCTGGCGACATGCTCGAAGCCGTTCGCTTGGCCGACTATGGTCGCCGCCGCCCCCATCAGCTCAGCGGTGGGCAACGCCAGCGTGTCGCCCTGGCTCGCGCCCTGGTCAATCGACCGAAGGTGCTGCTGCTCGACGAGCCGCTCGGCGCGCTGGACCTGAAGCTCAGGCGGCAGATGCAGGACGAGCTGAAGGCGATCCAGAAGCGGGTCGGCACCGCCTTCGTCCATGTTACGCACGACCAGGAGGAGGCGATGGCGCTGGCCGACCATTGCGT
>JANOCR010000205.1:0-7441 GCA_031412355.1 Ilumatobacteraceae bacterium
GCGGCAGCCCACGAGTCGGCGCTGACCGCCCGCTCGTAGCTGTCCCACTCGCTGCGCACGCCGGCAAGATCGCCTCGGTGAGCATGTGCACGCATGCGCAACGCGATCAACTCCTCGTGACCGGCGAGCACCTTCAGTCCCTGACCAGTCGCCCAGAACACCCCGTCGATGTCGCCGATCGACAGGTAGTGGGCAGCCAGCTCGGCCGAGGCCGAGGTCGCCAACAGCACCAACGACGAGGTGATCCCCTCGGCGTCGGGCCACAGATACGACGTGCCCGCAAATGGCATGCCGTGGATCTGTGCCACACCGGGACGCAGTATCGCAATCGCGTCGCGCCCGCCGAGTCCGCGAGCTGCAGCGACCCGGTCGGCGAGCAGTTCGGCATCGCTGAGGACCAATTCGTGCAGCGGCAAGTCCTCGTTCATGGTTCGTCCGATCCACTCCTGTCCTGCGGGCGGTGACACGATCCTGGCCATCGCCCGCCGAGCGTCGCTGACGACGTTCGAGAACGTCGCGTCGCGCACTTCTAGATCCCACAGCGCAGTGCGTGCCGACGTGCGGGTCGGATGGTGACGATGCTGGCTCAGCCATACGACCAGTTCTTCAGCCTTGGATCGGTCGAACTCAACCGTGGCTCCATCGGCCGATCGAACCGCAACGTGGCCGAGAATGTGCACAGCCAACTCGTGTGCTCTGTCGGAGTACTCGGCGACGTCGACGCGTGGGACTTCGACGAGGTGAACTACGTCGGCCGTCAGCGCCCGTTCGGCGCTGTCCAGCAGATCGTCGACCGCTGCCAGATCGCTGGCCGACAGTCCCACTGGAACGACACGAAGCCCCAACGGCTCGAGCACGAAACCGCCACCGGCGACACGAAGCACTGCGCAACTACCGACAACCGGCCGATCGATCATTACGCCGACTCCGCGTCCACCGCCACCGGCGAGCGTCGCCAGCATGGCCAACTCATCAGGTTCCTTGGCATCGATGCTCATCAACAACGACGGTTCCCACGCCTCGCCGCCGTGGGCGGCAGCGCGGAGCGCGAACGTGGTGACCGCGCCACTGGTCGCTGAGCAGATGCTGCCCACTGTGGTTCGTACCGCCTCCACAGCCACAGCGAGCGAGTCGTGCGACTCGACGCTGAGATTGCCGAGGTGCGCCTCGACTGCGATGCCAACGGTGAACACACGACTGGATTCAGCGAACGGAGACACCGCAAGCGACGCAGCCGCGCAGCGCACGATCGACGCAGCGACCGCAGGTTCAGCATCGACCGCAAGCAGCCCGATCGCTTCGAGATCGACGAACAACTGGCCACCGGCCGATTCACCGATGTGGATGATCGCGGGACACGGTTGGTTGGTACGGCGGGCGTCAGACGCCAGGTCGGCGAGTGAGACCTTGGCGGGCAGACGCCAGGCCCCAGTCTCGACGTCAACGACCCAGTGCAACGAGGCTGCCAACGCGGGTCGGTCGGTGTGCAGACGGATCTCGCCGTCTTCAGCGACCTCTGCTGCCAGGGCCCGAGCCTGCTGGCGAGCGAGGTCGGGGGCGGCACAGCGAAGGGCGAGGTCGAGCCGAGCCAGGCGATCCGCCGGACCGAGGGATCGCAGCATTGTCTCGGTATCAACTTGCAGTTCGGTCGGCGGCCGCAGACGTGCCCCGACACGGGCGCTACGGAGCTGATGTCGGCGGCGAGCATCGAGCACCGTGATCGCTCCGCCGCACAACAGAACAGCAGCAGCCAACCCGCGCTTGATCGGCACCCCGTTGCTCGACAAGGTGTCGACGACGGCGCCAACGGTCGCGTCGATCGCCGCTGGCTGGGCCAGCGTCGGTGCTGGGGGTGCGAACGCGACCTCCGGCAACGTGTCGACAGGAGCAGGCAGGCCGGCGGTGATGGGCGGTGACTGCTCGACGACTGACGGCGTCACCTCGGCCGGCATTACATCGGCCGGCGCGACCTCGGCCGGTGGCTCGGCGGGTTCGAGAGTCGGGATGACCTCCTGAATCTCTTGTGGCCGCAGATGCACGACGTCGCCCGGCCGAATCAGACGCGCATCGGCGTAGGCGAGAATTGGCGCGTTGATGCGCATCAGTTCCTCGGTATACGCCGCCACCTCCCGGTTGGCGACCGACGGATCGAGATGATCCTCGGCGATCCGCCAGTACGAGTCGCCGGGGACGACGACGTATTCGTCCATGACTGTCAGCGGGACACCCGACGACACTGTGACCGGCGCAGTGTCAGCGACCGCAGCAACGGGAACGTCGAGGAGCCACCCTGGCTCGATCAGCGCCGGGGTCGAGAATCGATGCCCGTCGCGCATCACCGTCCCGAGGTTCGCGGCGACGATCTGCTGCGCGATCGCTGCGACGTCGCGTCCGTCCGCCACGCGTTCGGCGATAGCCCACACCGAGTCACCACGTCTCACCTCGACGACGGACCATCCGCTGGCGAGAACAGGCGCCGGGACGGGGTCGGCAACGACGGGCATGACGATCGACGTCGTGCCCGGCTCCGGAAGGTCGGCGGTGCGGTGGTGGACCACGGCCGACGCTGGGCGGCCCACGTTCGAGCCGGCGAGCGTCGGTGAGGAACTGACGGCCAACGGCAGTACGGCAACAAACACGGTTGCCAACTTGCGCCCCACTACACCCAGTCCGCCGAGACGACGATGACGAGACGATGGCATTCCATGGCGCAGCTGGAACACGATTTCGTCGGTCACCGTGTAGACGAGCACCGCGACGCACGCCCAGCCGATGATCAACGCAGCGCGGAAGAAGAGGTCGACCAACTGTGCGGACGAGTCCAGTCCGTCGACGAGTCGACCGCCCCACGAACGCAGATCATCGGCCGACCATCGCCACGGCGCCGCAACCCCGTGCAGTGGCGAGCCATGACCAAACCGCTGAGAGGCCACGGCGACGAGCGCCAGCGGTAGCCCGCCGACCACAACGAGGATCGCGGCTGTTGCGCCCACGAGTCGGCTGCCAGGTCTGTTGCGTCTTGTGGACATCGGAACTCCCTACGGCAACGGTGCGTCGATGGCGGCGACTGCTGAGGCCGACCCGGTACCGGTGGATGGACGACCGGTCGTTGTGATCGTCACGGCAACCGTCACTCGATTGCTGTCGATCACCAGTGACGACACCCAACCGGTGTCACCGTTCACGGCAAGCAGGCGGGCAGTCGTTGCAGCGACAGCCGACCGGGCAGCAACGGGGTCGATGCTGGCCATGCCCTCTCGCGCCGCGAGTGGATCGATGGACTGGGCCCCGGCGCGCGCCGCCTGGAAGGCAATCGCCGCAGCGTTGGCGCGGTCGTCGAGTGATTGATCGACCGTGCGCGACAGCCACACCAGCGAGCCGGCGAGCAACGTGAAGCACAGGGTGATCATCAGCACCGTCGCCGACCCGGCGTCGGCGCGCTGGGCGAAACGGTTCATGGCAGACCCGCGGCGCGGTACGTGTCGATCGACGCCGTGCTGGAGGCGGCGAACGTCGCCGAAGCCGGGTTGGCCAGTACGAGGTCGGAACGCTCGGGTGAACAAGAGACCACCACGGTGACCTCGCCACCCGCACGGAACAAGGAGGCATCGATCGCGACCGTCGGCCCACCCGGGCATGCCGTCACGTCGGTGAGCATCGCGGCGGCGGTCGCCTGCGCGGCCGCGACCGCAGCGGCCGGGTTGCGCTGGCGTGCTGCTGCCTGGGCGGCCGCCGAACTGGCGGCCTGCACTTGCGCATCGGTGTCGACCTTGCGCCCGATCCACAGGATGAGGATTGCCAAAGCGACCGCGACGGGCGCGATCAGAACCAAGCCCAGCGCGTTGGCTTCGCCGCGATCGCGCTGTGGCCTCACAACGGCACCCAACCCTCGAGTGCTACCGCTGCAGTGACCCGCACCGCTGCGGAGGTCCCGCGCAACATTCCCGGCGCGTCTCCGGTGATTGTGACAACGACAAACGTCGCCGTGCTCTCGACAGAGACGTGAATCCCGGTGAGCACGCTGTCGCTGACGAGCGATGCCGAGGCCGCAGCCGCTGCCTGCGGTGCCGGCAGTCGATCGCGCGCGACGAGCACCGCCGTCTCGCGGGCGATCACGCGTGCTTCGGTGCGCGTGTGGTTCCACATCGCCGCTTGGAATCCCATGAACATCAACACCAGCAGCAGAGGCGCCAGCAAGACGATCGTCAGCGAGGCGCTCCCGCGGTCGGCGTCGTAGCGGTCGTTGATCACGATTCAGCTCACGGCGCGGACGGCGCCTGAATTGGCTTCTCGGCCTCGGTCTTGATCTTGCCCCACAGAATCGCAGCGATCACGGCGACCGCGACGCCGGCGGCGACGAACCACAACACCTGTTCCAACGACACCGCCCCGCGGTCGCGTTGCGCTTCACTTGGTGCGAGGCGGCGCAGTCGCCCGTAGATCACATGGGCGATTGCTGACAGCATCAGGTCGATGTTCATCTTGCTCCTATCGAGAAAAGTTGAGGGCGGGGTAGACGACTGCAGCCATGATCAACAACGACATGCCGACGAGTGGGACGGTGATCTTGCCGGTGCGCACCCTGGCGTCGGTTTCCTGGTCGGCGGACAACGCGCCGCGCAGGGTTGCACATTTGGCGGCAAGGCTCCTGGCGACGGGCGCGCCAGCAGAAGCTGCCAAGGATGCAGACGCAGAGATCTGTTGCAGCTCGACGAGGTCAAGGTCGTCTCCGAGTTGGGCGAGCGCCGAGACGAGCGAGCGGTTCGATGTCTCGGCCACGAGGATCCGTCGGCGCAATTCGACGAACAGCCGCCCGTCGCCGGCCTGCGCTGCCTGGCGCAGCGATCCTTCGTTGCCGACGTTTCCGGCTAGCAGCATCGTGACGACATCGAGGTACGACGAGAGTTGATAACGCAGGTCGTGGCGTTGCACATTCGCTGCCGATCGCATCGACGACTGGACCACCAGTGGCCCCGCGACCGCGCCCATTAGGGCGAGCATCAGAGGGATGACCACACCGATAGAAAAGATGCCCGCTGCCTGGCCGATCGCGAGAAGGAACGACGGGCCGAAGAGCCCGGCGACAAATGCGGCCGACAGATACGCGGCATGTACCTCTTGTGACCGGCCCACCAGACGAAGATCCGCCACAACGTCGGGTCGAAGCCGCAGGCGGCGCGCCAGCGCGCGGCCGAGCCGCGACCAGCCGACATCCGGCCCTGTGCCGAAGGCCTGTCGCGAACGACCGAGGTATGTCGATACCTTGGCCAGCGCGGGCCGCCGCTGCGCCATCCCGGTGAGCACCAACCAGACGCCGCCTGCACCGATGAGGGTGGCAATGATCAACCGTGCCGTGGCCGTCACGACTCGGCCTGACGCAGGGTTAGGAAGCGTGACGGTTGGCGGAAGGTGGCCAGGCGGCCGACCCACACGAGCAGCGCGCCGTAACCGACCAGCACCAGAGCGAGGAAGACCTGTCCGGAAACGTCGTCGTAGGCGTTCAGGTACGAGCTTCGGGCGAAGAGGAAGACCGCGCCCAACAGGCCACACATCACCACCGAGACCATCAGCACCTCGCGCCGCATCGGGGCTCGCTCGGCTTCGACGATGCGCCGGCGATCTGCCTGATGACGCGCCTGCGAAGCAAGCGCCGATAGCACGTTTTCGGTTTCGGCACCGCGAGACACGGCGATCAGCAGACCTACTGCGACAAGATCGGCGAGCGGTTCGTCCATGTCGTCGGCAAAGCGACGGAAGGCGACCTCTGCAGGCTGTCCCGCCGACAAGCGGGCAAACAGCAGCCGCACATGTGGGCGGATCGACGGCGGACAATTCTCGGTGGTGGCCCCGATCGCGCCGACAGGTTGATTGCCGGACTGCAGGACATCGCGAACGTTCTCGACCCACGATGCCAGAGCCTCGGTGCGCTCTACGCCGACGTCGACGCCGGAACGTCGCCGACGCATCGACGCGGCCAGCCAACCAACGATGGCGCCAACCACGATCGAGGGGATGATCCACCCCGACGCCGCGGCGACCAGCAACCCGGCTCCAATCGCCAGCACCGCTGGCAGTCGCTGCGCCGGCCTCGAGCGGACCACAACAACCTGGGGATGCCAACCGGACCAGGCAACCGCCAGGCCGACCACCAGCAGCACCGCTGCGAGTGCGAGCAGCAACTCGTCGCGATTCACACCGCCACCATTGCGTCATTGGGAACGAACAATCCGTCAGCGATGCCTGCCAGCCGCAGCCTGCGGAGATGGTGCTCGGACAACGGATTGCGCTGCACGAACTGGGTGAGCTCGTTCATCCCCCATGTCTCTGTGGACCGCACGCCGCCGTTCTCGCCTCGACCGCCGTACTCAACGATCGATGTGACGCATCGCAATGGCGCGCCAGCGGCGGTGTTGCGTACCAGGTCGATGTGGATCACGAAGTCGATCGTCTCGGCGATCAGGCTCCACACCGCGTACTCCGGCAACTTGGTGTTGCTCTTCGCAACGTAAAAGGCCAGCCGGCTGAGCACGGCTTCGACCGTGTGGGCATGAATGGTCGCCATCGAACCGCGCTTGCACATCGACGCCACGTCGAGCATCTCCAAGGCTTCGTCCTCGACCAGCTCGCCAACGATCACACGGTCCGGGTTCAGGCGCCGGGTCAGTTCGACCAGCTCGCGGGCCGTCACCGCCCCGCGGCCCTCGGTGTTGGCCTGTCGCGTGTACAGCGCTGGCGCGTCAGGATGTCGAGGGTCGTCCTCGAGGCGCAGCTCGAGCAGACCTTTCTCCACCGTGACGATCCGCTCGAACGGCGAGACGGCGCCGAGCAGTTCCTTCAACAACGTCGTCTTGCCGGCGCCCGGGCCACCGGAGATCAAGATCGTCATGCCGGCCTGCACCAACGCCTCGAGCTGTGGGACCAGCCACTGCGGGAACAGTCCACGAGCAGCGAGGCCATCGAGGCCAACCCGGTTGATCGTGAACCGTCGAATGGCAATTCGCGGCTCTGACGAGACTCCGCTTCGACCCGGACCACCCAGCACCATCACTACACGCGAGCCATCTGGGGCCTGCAACGTGACCATGGGCGACTGCTCGTCGAGCCGCGACTCCGCCACCCCCATCGAGAGCGTGAGCCGGCGTTGAAAGGCGTAGAGGTCGTCGGCGGAGTCCCACAACTGGCCGAGGTTCTCCTTGCGTCCATCGGAATACGACACCCACGTCACACGATGCGAGTTGACATCGATTTCCTCCACCTCAGGATCGTGCATGTACGGCTCGAGCGGGCCCGCGCCGACCGTCTCGGCATAGGCCGCCGCACGCAGGTTGCGTTCGGTGAACTCGTCGAGCAGACCGTCGCCGCGCTGCAACCGTGTCTGGTTGACCCTGGCGATCTCTTCGGCCATCCACCGACCCATCAACAACTCGAGGCGGGCACGGTC
>JANOCR010000206.1:0-15526 GCA_031412355.1 Ilumatobacteraceae bacterium
GTCGTGGTGTGTGCACCCGGGTGTATACCAACACGCCGAAGAAGCCGAACTCAGCGATGCGCAAGGTCGCCCGCGTCCGCCTGACCAGCGGTGTCGAAGTCACGGCCTACATCCCGGGCGAGGGTCACAACCTGCAGGAACACTCGATCGTGCTGGTACGCGGCGGTCGTGTTCGCGATCTTCCCGGTGTGCGTTACAAGATCATTCGTGGCGCGCTCGACGCAGCCGGCGTGAAGAACCGCAAGCAAGCCCGCAGCCGGTATGGCGCAAAGCTGCAGAAGTAAGGATTGTTGACCCATGCCTCGTAAAGGTCCTGCTCAGCGTCGCGAATTGACTCCCGACCCGATCTACCGCTCACTGCTGGTAGCTCAAATCGTCAACAAGGTCATGCTCCACGGCAAGCGTTCGGTCGCCGAAAAGATCGTCTACGACGCGCTGAAGATCGTTGAAGAGAAATCGGGCGCCGAGCCCATTGCCACGCTGAAGCGGGCGCTCGACAACATCAAGCCGCCGTTGGAAGTGAAGAGCCGCCGCGTTGGCGGCGCCACGTATCAGGTGCCGATGGAAGTTCGACCCCGCCGTGCCTCGACGCTGGCCATTCGCTGGCTCGTCGACTTCAGTCGCGCCCGTCGTGAAAAGACGATGGCCGAGTGCCTGGCCGGCGAGTTGCTCGATGCAGCCAACGGCCTGGGTGCCTCGATCAAGCGTCGCGACGACATGCAGAAGATGGCAGAGAGCAACAAGGCGTTCGCCCACTATCGCTGGTAGGCAATTTCGGTCCGCTGACTCCGGGCACTAGGAGGCACTCATGGTTCCGAAAGATGCCATCTTCAAGGTCGTGACGCGATTTCATCAGGCCCTGTTCGATCTCTCGAAGGGCCACATCACCGGAAAGGCCGCCGGCATGCCGGTGGTCAAGCTCATCACGGTCGGCCGCAAGTCGGGCGAGCCCCGAACAACGATGCTGACGAGCCCGCTCGTACAGGACGACAACGTCGTACTCGTCGCGTCGTACGGCGGCGATGACCGTGATCCGATGTGGTACAGCAACCTCGTCAAAAATCCCGAGGTCGAAGTGGTGATGGGCGGCTCACACAAGCCGATGCGCGCCAGGGTTGCCGAGGGCGACGAGCGCACCCGCCTGTGGGAGGCGCTGACCGCCAAGCACGCCAACTACGCGGGGTATCAGCGCAGGACCTCGCGTCAGATCCCGGTCGTCGTGCTCGAACCCCGGTCGTAGCTCAGATTCCTGTGTCGGGCGGTGGGCACTTGTTGCCTTCGCCCAGGTCCTGCACTGTGGCCGCCTCGCCGACCTTCCACTGCGTTCCGTCGAAGAACAGCGCCTGCTTTTCTCGAACGCTGATGATTTTGTCGTTCAAAACCGTTGGCTGACCGTTGGCGTTGAGCGGCCCCAGCAAGATCGAGGCGTCGTACCAGCACGAGAACGTGATGGCACTGGTGGGGTCCTCGAGTGCCACCGATTGGGTGACGACGTACGAGCCGCGCAGATCGGTGGAGAAGTACTCCCCTCGCGCCGCCAGGCCCTGGAAGTAGACCGTTCCCTGCCCGACCGCCGTACCACGCGTGGAGTGGAAATCGGCGGCATGACACTGGGTCGGCGCTTGCCCGCACGCCATGTAGGCGGCGAAGAAATCCTGCACTGCCTGCTTCACGGACTGCTCGACTGCAGGGTCGAGCGGCGGGGCGATCGTCGATGCAATGGTGGTCTGGCCGGCAATGGTGGTTGGCGGCGCGGCAGGGCCGGCCACAACCTGGGTCGTCGACGTCGATTGACTGGGGTTGGTCGACGAGCCGGTCGAGGGCGAGGCATCGCCCTCACAGCTGATGCCTGCCATCGCCACGATCGCAACAGCGGTCCAATGCAGGGCAGATCGCCGGTCGCCTCGCGTCACCGCTCTAGTCAAGCAGGTCAGCGGGCTCGTCGTCCGGCGAGGTCGCCAGCTGTCGAAGGTGGTCGTGTACTGCCCCGGCCATCGTGGTGTCGAGTCGGGTCGGCTGCCTGCACAGCCAATCGCGGAGGTCGTGTTGGGTGCGCACGTGCACCTCGGCAGGGCAACTCAACGTCTGCACGGTGGCCGCGCCGATCAGAACCAGCACGGACTGCACCGCGACGTTGAAGCCGCAGGCGTCTGTCAGCAGCCCGCCCGCGCGTCGCGCCTCGAACCGTGCCTGGCGCAGATGGTCGGTGTCGCGTCCGTTGATGGTCACCTTGTGCTCGCTGACCCACACCTTGGCAGCGAGTTGATGCTCGAGATGGATGCTGAAGACGCCAGCCGGTCCCACGACCAAGTGGTTGATGCGACCGCCGGCGTGAGCGGGTGCTGCGCCGATGCCGCTGGCGTCGATCCCGACCTCGTGCAGCACGAACCACCCTGCCGGTAGGTCGGCGAGCCCCTCACGGATCCGCTGCTCTTCCTTCAGCGCAGCGTGTTCAGCCCGTTCGCTGCGGCTGCTGAGCCGCTTTGCAGTGCTGAGCAGAGCTGCTACGTGTCGTCTGGCAGGCGGCTCGGGATCAGCCGGTGTTGGCGGATCGACCGCGACGCATACGACGACGTCGGCTGGCGTCGGTGCCGGCCACGGTGAGAGTGTCGGCGTCGTTGTCATACGCGAGTATCGGCGCGTTGACCTCAGCAATTGAGCGCTATCAGCCCCTACGATCGCGGTATGTGCCGCAACATCACCACACTGCGAGGCCTCGAACCTTTGGCCACACCGCAGGAGATCGAAGCCGCCGCTCGCCAGTACGTACGCAAGATCAGCGGCGTGCAGAAGACCTCTCCGTCCACCGAGGCCGCCTTCGAACGTGCCGTGTTGACGATCACCCAGGCCTCGACTCAACTGATTCGCGAGCTGCCACCGCGCAAGCAGCCGCCCCCCACGTTGCCGCCGTTGCGCCGCATCGCCCTCGCCAAGGCAGCCACCGTCGCCTGAGCCACGGGCGTCAGATAGGCGGAACCTTGTGGAACCAGGGGTCGGCCTGTTCGAGTTGCGCGGCGAGTTGCAGCAACGACGCCTCGTCGCCGGCGCGGGCCATGAGGTGGGTGCCGATCGGCAGACCGTCGCTGTTCCAGAACAGCGGTACCGACATGGCGGGTTGGCCGGTCCCGTTCGCCAGCGCGGTGAACGGTGAATAGGCCAGCACGCCGTGCGGGCCCAACCGATAGTCGACGAAGTCTTCGTTGTCGGGTGTGAACCGGCCGATGGCGGCTGGTGGCTCGGCGAGTGTCGCAGTCAACAGCATGTCGAACCCGCGCTCGTCGGCCAGGAAGCGGGCCATCTGCCGGCCGATCTCGTGCACAGTGTTGACCGCACCCAGGTAATCCCCACCGGAAATCGTTCGACCCAGCGCAACGGCACCGCGTGTCACGCCGTCGAGGTCGTCGGGACGCGCCGCGCGACCAAGTTCGGCCAGGCGCGAGCGAACGGTCAATTCGGTGCCGCAGGCGACGATGTTCGTCCAGGCCTGCATGAATCGGTTGATCTCCACCCTGGGATCGGCCTCGACCATTTCGTGACCGAGCTGCGAGCACAGGCCGGCAGTGTGCTCGATCGCGGCACGGCAGTCAACGTGAACCGGATCGCCGGTGAACGACAACGTCGAGTAGGCAATCCGCAGCGACCGTGGTGGAGCAGCGATCGCCTCGACCAGCGGTCCATCCAGTGGCGGCGCGTAGTACGGCGTGCCCAGGTCAGGACCGTGGGTGGCGTCGATCAGCGCGGCCGTGTCGCGCACGGATCGGGTCAAGTAGCCGTCGATGGCCATGCCGGCCCATCCCTCGCCCGATGACGGGCCGTCGGGCAGGCGCGCACGTGTCGGTTTCAGCCCGAACAACCCACACGACGACGCAGGGATTCGAACGGATCCTCCGCCATCGCTGCCGTGGGCGATCGGCACGATTCCGCCGGCAACGGCTGCCGCCGACCCGGCAGAGGATCCCCCGGCGACGCGGTCGAGATTCCACGGGTTGCGCGTCGGTCGGCCATAAACGGCTCCCTCGGCGGTTGGTCCGATACCGAACTCGGGGCTCGTGGTGCGGGCAAACGTCACCAATCCGGCGCGTTCCAGCCTGGTGAACAGTTCGGAGTCGACCGAATAGCGATAGTCCCGGTACAGGTTCGAACCCATGCATGTCGGGAAGTCGACCGCGTCGCAGCCGAGGTCCTTGATCAGGAACGGGACCCCGGTGAACGGGCCGGCCGGCAGACCTGCCGAGATCGCTCGTCGAGCCCGCTCGAGCTGCGGGTAGACGACGGCCGCGATCTGTAGGTCGGTGGCTTCCGTCTGCTGCACCGCCAAGTCGAGCAGCTCGTCGGCGGTCACCTGCTTGGTGCGCACCAACTCGGCCAGACCCAGCGCATCGCAGCTGCGGTACTCGTCGTGGCGCATCTTGGCCACCGTAACGCCGTGTCGCGGTCCGCGCGAACGCCAGCACCGCGCCGATATCATTGAACACCGTGCCTACGGCCGAATCGGTCCTGCGTACCCCCCACGCAATGACGCAACCTGAGAGCAAGACCCAGAGAGAGAAGTAGAGAGATGGCAAAGCGCGAATTCCCACTGGAGCGCACCCGCAATATCGGCATCATGGCCCACATCGACGCGGGCAAGACCACTACGACAGAGCGCATCCTCTACTACACGGGCAAGAGCTACAAGATCGGCGAGGTCCACGACGGCGCGGCGACCATGGACCACATGGCGCAGGAGCAAGAGCGGGGCATCACCATTACCTCGGCTGCCACAACGTGCATCTGGAACAACCATCGAATCAACATCATCGACACGCCGGGTCACGTCGACTTCACGATCGAAGTCGAGCGCTCGCTACGCGTGCTCGACGGCGCCGTCACCGTCTTCGATTCAGTCGCCGGTGTCGAACCGCAGACCGAGACCGTGTGGCGTCAGGCCAACAAGTACAAAGTGCCACGTATGTGCTTCGTCAACAAGATGGATCGCATCGGCGCCGACTTCTACCGCACTGTCGCGATGGTCAAGGATCGCCTGCAGGCCACGCCGGCAGTGATCCACCTTCCCGTCGGCGCAGGCGGACCCGAGTCGAACAAGCCGTTCGTCGGGCTCATCGACCTCGTCAAGATGAAGGCCCTGATCTGGCACGACGAAGAGCTCGGCGCCAAGTGGGACGAAGTCGAGATCCCGGCCGACATGGCCGAGCAGGCCGCGGAATACCGCGAACTGTTGCTCGAGACCATCGCAACCAGCGACGACCATCTGATGGAGAAGTACCTGGCGGGCGAGGAAGTGACCGAGGACGAGGTCAAAGTCGCCCTCCGTGCCGGCACGCTGGCGTTCGACTTCGTACCGATCCTGTGTGGCTCGGCGTTCAAGAACAAGGGCGTCCAGCCGATGCTCGACGCGGTTATCGACTTCTTGCCCAGCCCGCTCGACATCCCGCCGACATCGGGCACCAAGCCGAATCACGAGGAAGAGATCCTCTACCGCAAGCCGTCGATTGACGAGCCTTTCGCCGCATTGGCGTTCAAGATCGTTGCCGATCCGTTCGGCAAGTTGACCTACTTCCGGGTGTACAGCGGCCAGATCAACAAGGGTGACGAGGTCTACAACTCCACGAAGGAGCGCCGCGAGCGTCTCGGGCGAATCCTGCTCATGCACGCCAACCAGCGCGAGGACCTCGACGTGGCCATGGCCGGCGACATCGTTGCCGGCCTCGGTTTCAAAGACACAACGACTGGCGACACGCTGTGCGATCGCAGCAACGCGATCATCCTCGAGCGCATGATCTTCCCCGAGCCGGTCATCCATGTGGCCATCGAGCCGAAGACCAAGGACGATCAGGACAAGCTCGGCAAGGCCCTCAAGTCGCTCAGCGACGAGGACCCGACGTTCCGGGTGCGTACCGATGAAGAGACCGGCCAGACGGTGATCTCCGGCATGGGCGAGTTGCACCTCGAGATCCTCGTCGACCGCATGCAGCGCGAGTTCGGCGTGGTGGCCACCGTCGGCAAGCCCCAGGTCGCTTACCGAGAAACGATCACGAAGGTCGTCGAGTCGGTCGAATATCGCCACATCAAGCAGTCCGGTGGCTCCGGCCAGTTCGCCGTCGTCAAGATCACCCTCGAACCGAACCCGGGCAAGGGCTACGAGTTCGTTGACAAGATCAGTGGCGGCAAGATCCCGCGCGAGTACATCAACCCGACCAACCAGGGCATGCAGCAGGCTCTCGATTCAGGTGTGCTGGCCGGTTATCCCACGGTCGACGTCAAAGCAACTCTGGTCGACGGGCAGTATCACGACGTCGACTCATCCGAGATGGCGTTCAAGATCGCCGGCCAGATGGCGTTCAAGAAGGCGGCCGAGATGGCCAAGCCGGTGCTGCTTGAGCCGATCATGGGCATCGAGGTCGTGACCCCCGAGGATTACATGGGCGATGTCATGGGCGACCTGTCGAGTCGTCGAGGCCGCATCGAGGGCATGGAGGCCCGCGGCAACACCCAGGTAATCAAGGCCCAGGTGCCTCTGTCGGAAATGTTTGGCTACTCCACCGACCTGCGTTCGCGTACGCAGGGCCGGGCCACCTACACGATGCAGTTTGCTCAGTACATGGAGGTGCCGCCGAACATCGCCAGCGACATCGTCAAGCGCGTCCGCGGCGAATAGGGGAAGGCCCGGTCATGAAACGACTCGCAGTGTTATCGATGGCAGCACTTGCTCTCGCCGCATGCGGCGGCGGCGATGAAGTAGCAGCCACAGCTCAAGAAGGCGACGAGTTCTGCACGTTGGCGCAGGTCGCCAGCGACGACAACGACACATTGCAGGACGTCGATGGAAACGACCCGGATGCGGTCAAGCGCGACCTTGGGATTGCGATCGACTCGTTGACCGCCGCAGCCAAAAAGGCTCCGAAAGACATCAGCGACACCATCAAGGCTCTTCTGGCCAACGAGGTGGCGCTCGAAAGCCTGTTGAAGGACAACGACTACAACATCTTCCAGGTCGCCGAGACTGAAGAGGGCAAGGAGTTGCTCGAGGACGAGTCCGGTGACGAAATCGCCGACGATCTCGAGGCGTACCTCAGCGACAAGTGTGGCATCGAGTCCGGCGACGACGATACGTCCGACACTGTGGCTGACGACGCGACGACCGACACGGTCGCCGACGACGCGACGACCGACACGATCGGCGACCCCCTCGTTGATCTCGGTGAGGGCGAGGACGCCATCAACCAGTTCCTCGACTTCTACGAACTCGGCACCAGCACCACGTTGACCGACGACGAGCGTTCGTGCATCGTCGATGCCTTGGTCGACGAAGTCACTGGTGACGACTTGAATCAGGCAATCTCCGGCGAAGCCAGCCCCGAGGTGGAGCAGGCTCTCGGTTTGGCGTTCATCAACTGCGACGTTGCGGTCGGCTGACGGCGCCACTCCCGGCGTATCCGCGCTGTCGGTCGGCAACTCTTTGCATGGGGTGCGGCAAATGGCCGCGAATCAGTGACAAGCTGAACCTCGTCGAGAGGAGGCGGCGATGCCGTCGAAGCAACCGATGGGCGACATCGTGGTGCTGTTGCCGGGAATTCTCGGCAGCGTGCTGCAGCGTGACGGCGACGATGTCTGGGCCGTCACGCCCGGCGCGGCGTGGCGGGCCATCCGGTCGCTGGGGCGCAACGTCAACGATCTGGAACTGATCGGCGACGATCCGTCAATCGATGACCTCGGCGATGGAGTGACTGCGCCCCGCCTGCAACCAGATCTGCACCTTGTTCCAGGCCTCTGGAGCATCGACGGGTATTCACACATTCGATCGTCGATCTTCGCCACGTTCGACATGGTGGAGGGCCAGAACTGGTTCGACTTCCCCTACGACTGGCGTCGCGACAACCGTGTCGCAGCACGCCACCTGGCGGAGCGCGCCCCGGGATGGTTAAAGGCCTGGCGCCAACGCTCGGGCAACAACGACGCCAAGCTGGTGCTGGTGGGACATTCGATGGGCGGCCTGGTGGCCAGGCACTACCTCGAGATGCTCGACGGCTGGCGCGACACGCGCATGCTGGTCACGTTCGGCACGCCCTACCGAGGCTCACTGAACTCCGTCGACTTCCTGTGCAACGGGTTCAAGAAGGGCATGGGTCCACTGAAGGTGGACCTGACCAGGCTGCTGCGCTCGCTGACGTCGGTCTACCAGTTACTGCCGCGGTACCCGGTGATCGACGCCGGCACCGGAACCCTGACGCGTGTCGCCGAGACGCCCGATCTGCCCGGTGTCGATTCTGCTCGCGCCGCTGCGGCTCTGCAGTTCCATCACGACATCGACGCCGCGATTCAAGCCCGGCCCGCCAATGCATATGCCATCCATCCGATCGTCGGCATCCTTCAACCGACGCACCAATCAGCGAGCCTGCGAAACGGTTCGGTTCGGATGTTGCCGGCCCACGACGGGATCGACAGCGGTGGCGACGGCACGGTACCCCGCGTGTCGGCGACGCCCCTGGAACTCGCCGATCAGGGCCGCGAGATCTACGCACCCGACCAGCACGGCTCGCTGCAGAACGCCAACGGCCCGCTGATCCAACTGATCGGGCTGTTGTCGGCGCGCCCGACGTCGACCTTCCGTGCCGGGTCGGCCGGTTTCGGCCTGCAGATCGACGAGTTGTTCGCCCTCGACGAACCCCTCGTGGCCACCGTGACGTCTGATGATCCGACCCCGGCGGTGAATGCGGTGGTCGTCGACGTGGCGTCTGGACATTCGGTTCTAGAATCGCGCATCGAGGTCGACGGCGACGGCGCGTATCGCGCCGAGTGGGCCCCGCTGCCGGCCGGCGACTATCGACTCACCGTGTCGGCAACCGATCCAGACAGCGAGAGGGCGCCGGTCAACTCGCTCTTCATCGTTGCCGACGACGACGAAGGCTCGCCGTGATCGTCTTCCTGGTGCTCGCTGCTTGGTCCGGCCTCGCCGGATTGCTGGACCCGTCGACGGCCGCATCGATGCCGCAACGCCGCGCCGAAGTGTGCGTGATGGCCGTCGACGGACGGGACATCCGCGAGTTCGCCGACCCCGACAACGCCCTGAAACTCGATGTCGACGACTTCGTCCAGATCGATGCGCTCTCGCTGGAACCGACCACGCTGACCAGGATCGCGATCGACCTCCCGATCGGTCCGTCGATCGAGGTCAAGACCCTGCGGCATCAGGCGTCGCAGCGCTTCACTGACTCGCTGCGAATCGCCGACATCAGCGACATCGGGGTTGGCTGGTACCACATCGAGGTGCGTAGCGGACCGTGTAGCGGTGCGTTCTGGGTTCAGGTCTACGGGCGGTCACCGCTGACAACGGCAATCGGTATCGGTGCCACAGGTGTGCTGGTCATCAGCCTCGCCCTGGTGCTGTTGGTAATGGTGCGAGCCCGCCGTGGCCAATCGTCGTGGTGGTGGGGTGCGCTGCCGGGTCTGCTCTTTGGCCTCGCCCTGTGCGTCCTGGCGCAGCAGTTCAGCGTCGTGGCGTTCACGCCCGTCGCATTGGCCCTGTTCCTGGGCGGTGGGACGGCCGCCGGCGCCGGAGCGACCGCGGCCGGCAGCGCGGCCGGCGCAGGAGCCGCGGCGACCGCACCGACCCCGTCGATGTCGCCGGCTCCGTCCCCGTCGATGTCGCCGGCTCCGACCCCGTCGCACGCGCTCCCTCCGCCGGCGTTCGAGCCAGAGCCGAGTGGCGCAGAGCCCGACGAGGCCGCGCCGGACCCGCCGCGGCGCGCCTTCGCTCGTATCGAATGCGACGACGCCGTTGTCGCCGGTACCGGGTTCGACTTGACGGTGGGCCTGGCGCCGACGCCGGTCCGTGGGGTCGTCGGTGCAGCCTTGGTGCGGCCGCCATCGAGTGTGGGTGACTACGAGCTCACCGCCCACGTCGTGGCCGACGGCTTCGAACTGGCGCCGGGTGAGACGTGGCGAAAGACGATGCTGGTCTCGGCCGGCGAGCCATACCCACACGTGGTGTTTCAGCTCGTCGCGCCGTCGGCGTCGGCCCCCGATCACCCGCGGGCGATCAACGTGTTGTACTCCGTCGACAGCCAGACGATGGGATTGGGGGTGCGATGCGTGCGAGTGGTGGGCAGCGTCGCCGAACTCGATGTCGACGTGCCGGCGCCCTTGCCGCCCACCGCTGGCTCGCTGGGTGTGCCGGTCGCCGAGCAACCTGCCGACCTCACTGTCCGAATCCTTCGCGGCAGCGAGGCAGGTCGGTTGCTGTGGTCGTTCGAGTCACCGCACGCCACATTCGATGACCAAGGAACGACATCGATCGGTGACGCCCCTGACGCGTTCGCCCGCACGGTCATCGCAACCATCGCGGCCCACGAAGGACGACCAACGCTGGCGCTCGGCCTCAATGGCATCGGGTTGACCATCGGCGCGAAGGTGCCTGCCGAGATGTGGGCTGCCCTGACCACGGTCAGCGAAGCGGTGGCTCCACAGCGCCCGACCGTGCTGCTGCTGTCGGAAGAGGCGTACGTGCCGTGGGAGTTGGCGACCATGCCGGTGCCACTGGACGCGACGACCGTTGGCTTTCTCGGTGCGCAGGTCACAATTGGCCGCTGGGTGCTGGCCACTGACCGGCCGGCACTGCCGCCTCCGCGCCTCGTGCACGTCGACGGCATGATCGTTGTCAGCGGCCGGTACGAACAGCCTGGGTGGAGCAGGCTCGAGCATGCCGAGGCGGAGGCCGCCGCGCTGGTCGAGCGGTATCACGCAGTTGGGGTCGACGCGGTGACCGACAAGGTTGTCGGATGTCTGCTCGGGAACCCGGCGGGCGACGTGCTGCACTTCTCGCTGCACGGCAAGTACGACCCCGGTACCGCCAAGCAGGGCTTGGTGTTGGTCGACGGCCAGGTGATCGATCCGCTGGTGGTGAAGGGAGGATCGCTGACGGATGCGCCGCTGGTGTTCCTCAACGCCTGTCAGGTCGGCACGGGCCAAGAGACGCTCGGCGACTACGCCGGGTTGGCCGAGTCGTTCCTGTTCGCCGGAGCATCGGCGGTGGTGGCACCGCTGTGGTCGATCGACGATGGGGTTGCCAGCGCGTTGGCCGAGCGCTTCTACACCAGGGCATTTGCCGGCGAAGCAGTTGCCGAAATCGTGCGCGCCGAGCGGGCCGCGTTCGGTATGGGCAGCGAACCAAACTCGTCGACCCTGGTGGCGTTCCAATTCTTCGGGCACCCAGCGATGCGCCTCGAACGGTAGGCGCTGCGCGTTTCTACAATCCGACGATGGCGGCGGCTTTGCGTTTCTTGGCCCGGATCACCATGTGCCGACTGGCGAAGGCGACGGCGACGAGCAAGGAGATTCCTTCGAACAGGCTCTGCACCCATTGAGCGTTCTTCAACGTGAGCTGCAGTCCATACACGCCGACCGCCGAGGCGACCAGGGCCCCCCACGTGATGAGATTGGGGTTGAGACCGGCAAGGCGGGCCGCCTCGCGGTTTGCGCCGACAGCGAACAGGTATCGACCGACCGCGGTGTGCTCGAGTACCTACCAGACGATCGCAGCAAGGGGAGATCGAACAGCAGCTTGCGAGTGCCGAACTCGGTGTACTCCTTGGAGAGCAGACCATTGAGAGCGCGGTTTCCGGACATCGCCGTCGGATCCGAAATACGTGGCCGTCGGCTCGCCTTCCACTTCGCCTTCGGCGACCTCCCCGCAGGCGTGAGGGAGGCACTCGATGCTGCGGGCTTGCTGTCGCAGGTGAAGCTCACCGGCGTCGACTTCTCGGTGTCCCTCGGATTGCAGGGCATCATCGACGGAACTCACGCGGCCTGGACTGCGAACCCGAAGCCATACGCTGCTTGGCTGATGGTCGACGCGTTTGCTCGCCACTCGCTCGGGATGGATAACCCGGAGGAGCGTGACAACGCCATTCTTGCGAGCTTCGTCGTCAGCGATGCGGCCACCGCCGAGGAGATCAAGGCTCTCGGTCCCGATGGCTGGCCCGGGCCGGCCACGATGGCGGATCAGTTCAAGGCTCTGTGGGGCGTCTGATCCTTCGCTTGTCATGACGTAGAAACGGACCCGGGCTGAATGCCCGGGTCCGTTTCTCAATTGTTGGCGGATGGGGCTGCGTAGGATCGGTTCGGCGTGAACCACCACCACTACGACGTCGTGATCGTCGGCGCCGGCTCGGCCGGGTGTGCGCTGGCTGCGCGGCTCAGCGAGAACCCCGAGCGCTCGGTCCTGTTGCTCGAAGCTGGTGGCGATTTCGTCGACACGACCAATCTGCACAGCAGGCTGCTCGACGCCTCTGCCATGGTCGGGGCGGCCGACGGTCATGCTGCGAACTGGACACTCGACGCCCGCCTGACCTCGTCGAGGACGGCCTCGGTGCCTCGCGGCAAGGTGATGGGCGGGTCCAGCACTGTCAACGGCGGAGTGTTCGTCCGCGCCACTGCCGGGGATTTCGACGCATGGGCCGCGATGGGCAACGACCAGTGGTCGTTCGCCAACGTGCTGCCGTTCCTCAAGCGCCTCGAGGACGATGTTGATTTCGGTGACAGCGAGTTCCACGGGAGTGGTGGTCCGATGCCGGTCTCTCGGCCACTGATCACCGCGCTTCATCCGTTGAGCGCAGCGTTCGCAGCAGCGTGCTCGACGCTCGGCTTTCCGGCCGAGCTCGACAAGAACGCACCGGGCCGGCCCGGGTGTGGTCCGCTACCGCGCAACATCGTTGACGGTGTTCGGATCAATGCCGCGCTGGCGTACATCACGCCGAACCAGGATCGGCCCAACCTGACGATCGAGAGTCATGTCGCGGCGCGGCGCGTGGTGTTCAGCGGCAATCGTGCCACGGGTGTCGAAGCCGAGCGCGGCGGTTCCATCGTGACCTTCAGCGGCGCCGAGATCGTGCTGTGCGCCGGCGCGGTGATGTCTCCCCATCTGCTGCTGCTGTCTGGAATCGGACCCGCTGAACAGCTACGTGGCCACGAGATCGGTGTCGTCGCCGACTCGCCGGGCGTCGGCTCGCGCTGTCGCGATCACCCGCAGTTGTTCCTCGGATTCGAGCTAGGGAATGGGTTGAAGCGAGCATCGAAGGCCGGGATCGTCGAGGTTGCCCTGGACACCGTCGTCGATGGCGCACCCGTGGCATTGATGCCCTATCTGAGCTCGATGGCCGAACTGGTGCCGGGCTCGGGAGCGTCGGCGAGCGAGTTGGTGTTGGGTGTGCTGCTGGAACGAGCCGAGAGCGGAGTCGAGGTGACGCTGCAATCCAACTCGCCAGGGCGTCGACCGACGATCGACTATCACTCGCTCGAGTCGCCTGCGGACCGCCGGCGGCTGATCGAGGCGGCTGAGATCGGCGTGGCAATCCTGGATTCTGAGGCGATGGCCGATCTCGATCTGCACCGTTTCTCACCGGATCGCGACGCCGACCTCGGCTCATGGATCACCGACAACATCACGACCGCCGTGCATCTGTGCTCCAGTGCTCCGATGGGACCGGATACAGACTCGATGGCGGTGGTCGACCAATACTGTCGGGTGCGCGGTGTCGAGGGTCTACGGGTGGTCGATACGTCGGTGCTGCCAACCGCGCCGTCGCGGGGCCCCGCGGCAACAGCGGTGCTGATCGGCGAGCGTGCCGCGGCGTTCTTCGACGGTTCGCAGTCGTGATTGCGTTCACCGTTGCCGACCACCTGATTGCCGGGGCCGCCGCTGCGGCCGCCGGCGCGGTGAATGCCATCGCCGGCGGGGGAACGCTGATCTCGTTTCCCACCTTGATCGCGCTGGGTGCCACTCGAGTCGGCGCGAACGTCACCAACACCGTCGCCCTGTGCCCTGGGTACTTCGGGGGTGCTGTGGCCCAGCGATCACATCTGCCCGGGCAGCGATCACGACTCGTCAGGCTGTCGATCGCTGCTGGGCTCGGCGGGCTTGGCGGATCGGTGCTGCTGCTGGCAACGGGCGAGGCCGCGTTCACCAAGCTGGTCCCATGGCTGATCCTGCTGGCCTGCGCACTGCTGGGCGGGCAGAACTATCTCCGCAAGTGGCTGGGCATCGGCACGCGGCCGCACGGGGCCCCCAGTGCGATCGCGGTGGCATCGACCTTCGTCGTGTCGATCTACGGTGGCTACTTCGGTGCCGGTCTCGGTATCGCCTTGCTGGCTGTCCTCGGCCTGGTGATCGACGAATCGCTGCCGCGGCTGAATGCTCTCAAGCAGGTGCTGGCGTTGGTCATCAACGTCGTCGCGGCCTGCTTCTTCGCCGGATCGGGCCACGTGATCTGGTCGCTGGTTGCGGTGATGGCGCCGGCCAGCCTGCTGGGCGGACTCGCCGGGGGCAAACTCGTCAACAGGATCAATCCGTCGCTCCTGCGCGGCGCGGTGGTCACGTATGGCACCGTGCTGGCGGTGTATTACCTGTTGCGCTAGGGGAGCAACAGCTTGATCGCGCCGGCCGCTGACAGCACCAACACGCCGATCAAGAAGGCTCGCTCGGGCAGCTTGTGCAGCAGCGTGCGACCGCTGAACAGGCCGATCAGCACTGCCGGCAGCAGGAGAGCATCGAACGCCAGGGTCGAGCCGGTGAAGAACGCCCCGCCGTCCGACCACGTGCCAAGCGCCAGGTAAACGGGAGCCTTGGCGACGTTGACCGTGAAGTAGAACCACGCCGACGTGCCCACGAGTTCGTCCTTGCGAAGTCCGAGCCGCACGAGGTACGTGTTCAGTACCGGACCGGCCGCGTTGGCGACAAATGTGGTGAAGCCACCAGAACTGCCGTAGACCGCTGCCGCGACCGCAGTCGGTTCGGCCGGTTCCTGGCGATGGATCATTCGCCATGTCTGCAGGACAGCCATCAGCAAGATGCTGCACCCGATCACGATCTCGATGGGCCGTGTCGACGACCCGACGAGTGCGAAGAACGTCGCCCCGGCGGCGAAGCCCACGCTGACCGAGATGATCATCGGTCGCAACAGATCCCAGCGTGCGTGGCGGCTGTACCAGCTGACAGCGAACAGATCGGCGGCCAGCAGGATCGGCAGCGTGGTGCCGGCGATCTCGCGCCCGGTGACGATCGTGGCGATGATCGGGGTTGCCACCAGCGCTGCGCCGGGGAACGCTGTCTTCGACATGCCGACGATCAGGGCGGCCACTGACCCGAGGATCAGGTTGCCCAGGGTGAACACCGGCGCAGCCTACGCGAGCCGTCTTTTGCCGGAGTGTTCCGCGGTGCAGGTGCGCTCATGTGGGTTGCGCCGCTACACTCCCTGCGTTCTTTGACAACCCACAGATCCCCGAAAGACGGAGATAGCAATGAGCAAGGCGAAGTTTGAGCGGAATAAGCCGCACGTCAATATTGGCACGATGGGTCACATTGACCATGGCAAGACCACCCTTACGGCTGCGATCTCCAAGACGCTGGCGGGGAAGGGGTTGGCGAATTACACGCCGTTCGATCAGATCGACAAGGCGCCGGAAGAGAAAGCGCGCGGTATCACGATCTCGATTGCTCACATCGAGTACGAGACGACGAACCGTCACTACG
>JANOCR010000207.1:0-2609 GCA_031412355.1 Ilumatobacteraceae bacterium
CGTAGCTGCCGTACCCGTAGACCAGGCACGGGGCAGTGCCGTCGCGAGGCGTGTCGACAAGGCGCACGAGGTCGACCGGCACTCGTGTGCCGTCGTGCGACGTCGCCCACTCCCGCGTCGCGGTGTACCGGGAGAGATCGAGGCCGGGCACGTGCGTCTGCTTCAGCATCGTGCGATCTGCGGTGCGTACGTGCTCCTGATAGATCGTCATCGGTGTGGTCAACGACTGGTAGCGATAGCGGAACGTCTCGCTGTCCCACTCGGGATTGGCGTCGATTTCGATCTCGTGCGGCTCTGCACCGAGATCGAAGACACGCTCGCCCCCCTCCGCGAACAGAACGCGCATGCGCTGTTGGGCGTCGCTCCACTCGTGCAACACGAGATGCCGCTCGAACGGCTCGATGGCGACGATGCGGCGTCCGCTCTGGTGACCGATGAGTTCGCTCCACACGTTTGGCGCGTCGATCGGCGCGGTCATGACCCGGAAGTCCTCAGCATCGAGATTGGTCAAGATGACGAATTGGTCGCCCCAGTGATCGACGGAGTACTCGACGTCGTCCGTGCGCGGCCGAACGATCAGTGGTGCTTGCTTCGGATCATCGGCCGAGATCAGCAGGACCTCGGAGAAGGTCTTGCAACGACTGTCGATGATGATCCATCGACCGCTTCGACTGAGTTCGACATAGAGGTAGAACCGTTCGTCGGTTTCCTCGAAGATCAGTTCGTCTTCGGCCTGGGTGGTACCGAGATCGTGACGCCATACCCGGTACGGCCGCATCGCCTCGTTGGCGGTGACGTAGAAGACTGAGGCATTGTCGTGCGACCACGCCGTGCCGCACCATGCAACGTCGTGAATCACGTCGGCCAACTCGTCGCCCGTCTGCAGGTCGCGGACGCGCAGTGTGTACTTCTCCGCTCCATCGACGTCGGCGCTCCATGCCAGCAACTGCTGGTCGGGGCTGACGTCGAACGCGTCGACGGAGAAGAAGTCATGGCCTTCTGCTTCGCGGTTCTCGTCGAGCAGGAGTTCGGATCCTGCCTCAGCGGCCGAGCGTCCACGGCAATGAATGGGATAGTTCCGACCCTCCTCGGTGCGCGATGTGTACCACCACTGGCCGTCCTTCACCGGCGCGGTGATGTCGGTCTCTTGAATCCGCGACTTGATCTCGCCGAAGATCGTTTCGACCAGATCGTCGTGTTCCGCGAACCACGCCGTGGAGTAGGCGTTCTCGGCCTCGAGGTACCGAATCGTGTCGGGATCGTTGCGGTCGCGTAGCCATGCCCAGGGGTCGTTGACCCGGCCCGTCGGGCGCTCCCAGTGATGTTCGATCTGTTTGGCGAGGGGTTCTTGCACGGCGCTCACAGTATCCGCCGGTGTCGATTCGCCGCCGTGCCAGTTGTTGGGGCCAGCTGTTGAGCGCGGTGTCGTTGGCGGTAGGGTCACCAATTGTCATGCGGGTGTGGATCGATCAAGACTTGTGCACTGGCGACGGACTCTGTGTCGATCATTGCCCCGACGTGTTCGTGCAGCTCGAGGACGGGATCGCTTACGTGGCCGAGGCCGACTTCGTGCTCAACGACCCCGGTGGCGGCGGCAGTCTCGCCAGGGTTCAGCCGCGCCACGAGCAGGCCGTCATCCACGCCGCGCTCTCCTGTCCCGGCGAGTGCATCTTCATCGACGTGCAGCAAGTCGCCGCTGCCTGACGAAACCCCGTCGGGAATTGTTACTATGTGCGTAGGGGAAATCCCCCCACAGCTTTCGCTTTGAATGGAGTCAGCGATGACGACCTTCGATCTCGACCTCAGCAAGTACAGCCTCGGCTGGAGCGACGACAACGTCGAATACGCGTTCAAGCCGCACAAGGGCTTGGACGACGCGGTCGTCGACCAGATCTCGTGGTGGAAGGGCGAGCCGACCTGGATGACCAAGCAGCGCCAGCGCAGCCTGCGGTTGTTCGAGAAGAAGCCGATGGCCGAATGGTTCGCCGTCAACATGCCCGACATCGACTTCCAGGACATCTTCTACTACCTCAAGCCGGCCACCGATCAGGTCAGCGAGTGGGACGACCTGCCCGAGCAGATGAAGGCCACCTACGAGAAGTTGGGCATCCCCGAAGCCGAGCGCAAGTACCTCGCCGGTGTCACCGCACAATATGAAAGCGAAGTCGTCTTTCACCGCAACCGCGAGGATCTGGAGCAGAAGGGAATCTTGTTCTGCGACATGGACACTGCGTTGCGCGAGTACCCCGATCTCGTCCGAAAGTACTTCGGCACCGTCATCCCGCCAGGCGACAACAAGTTTGCTGCACTCAACACGGCAGTGTGGAGTGGTGGCAGCTTCATCTACGTCCCACCGGGTGTCGAGGTCGAGATGCCGTTGCAGGCCTACTTCCGCATCAACAGCGAGAACGCCGGCCAGTTCGAGCGCACGCTGATCATTGCCGACGAGGGCTCGCAGGTTCATTACATCGAGGGCTGCTCGGCCCCGGTGTACACCAACGACTCGCTGCACTCCGCCGTGGTCGAGATCATCGTCAAGCCGTCGGCTCGCGTCACGTACACCACCATCCAGAACTGGTCGCCCAACGTCTACAACCTGGTTACCAAGC
>JANOCR010000208.1:0-8012 GCA_031412355.1 Ilumatobacteraceae bacterium
CTGACGAGCATCACGTACGAAAGCGGTGTCGACTCCCTGGGCGACACGCCGTCCCAACGCACACAACTCAGCTATGACATCGCCAACGACTTCACCACGGCCAGCGTCGGTCTGCAGGCGCTGCTGACGACCGGCTGGGACATCAGTGAGCAGTCCGACGCGACGCTCTTCACTTCGACCAGCACGTCGGAAGTGTGGACACTCGATCAATTCGGCGGCACCACCCACCTGACCTATGACACCGGAAACTGACATGCCCTCCCCCACACGAACGACACTTGCGTGATGCGCCATCTCCTCGCGGGCGGTGGCGGCTTCGTCGGCTCACACCTCGCCGAACTCTTCCTAGGTCGCGGTGACGAGGTCGTGGTCGTCGACAACTTCGCGACGGGGCGCCGGTCGAACATCGCTCACCTCCACGGTCATCCGCGGTTCTCGCTCATCGAGCACGACATCACGACGCAACTGCCAACGTTCGACGTGTCGTTCGACGCGGTGCTGGATCTGGCCAGCCCAGCGTCGCCCGCCGACTTCGCCACTATGCCGCTCGAGATCCTCGCGGTCGGCTCGACCGGCACACGCAACCTGCTCGACCTGGCCCTGGCACACGGCGCCCGTTTCTTCCTTGCATCGACCAGCGAGGTGTACGGCGACCCGCTGGTGCATCCGCAGCCCGAGACCTACTGGGGTAACGTCAGCTCGATCGGACCACGCAGTTGCTACGACGAGGCCAAGCGGTTCAGCGAGGCGATCACCATGGCCTACCACCGCGTGCACAGCCTCGACGTAAGGATCGCCCGGATCTTCAACACCTACGGCGAACGCATGCGCCCCGACGACGGTCGCGTGGTCAACACACTGGTCGTCCAGGCCCTGCGCGGCGAGCCAATCACGCTGCACGGCGACGGGTCGCAGACGCGCAGCTTCTGTCATGTGGCCGACGAGATCACCGGGTTGGCCGCGGTGCTCGACGGCCATCTCATCGGGCCCGTCAACGTCGGCAACCCGAACGAGTTCACCATCCGCCAACTCGCCGACATGGTCGTCGAACTGACCAACTCGTCGAGCGACATCGTGACCGTGCCGTTGCCGCCCGAGCGCGAAGGCGACCCTGCCCAGCGGTGCCCCGACATCAGCCTGATCACCACCACATACGGATGGCAGCCGACGATCGACCTCGACCAGGGTTTGACCCGCATGATCCAGTGGTTCCGCACCGAGGAGGGAATTGGATGAGCGTGCTGGTCACCGGCGGCGCCGGGTACATCGGTTCGCACACCGTGCGCCGGTTGACCGCGCTCGGCCACGAGGTGGTCGTCCTCGACTCGATGGAATACGGCCATCGCAACGCCGTGATCGAAGCCGAACTGGTCGAGGGCAACATTGCCGACCTCGACCTCGTCGTCGAACTGTGCACCCGCCGAGACATCACCCAAGTCGTGCACTTCGCCGCATACAAGAGCGTCGGGGAATCGATGGAACAGCCGTCGCGCTACTGGCTCAACAACGTCACCGGCACCGTCAAACTGGTCGAAGCGATGCTGACTGCGGGAGTCAACGACATCGTCTTTTCGTCGTCGTGCTCGGTGTACGGCACACCATCGGTCGTGCCCGTCACCGAAGACGCCCCGATTCAACCCGAGAGCATCTACGCCGAGTCGAAGGCCATGACCGAACGCATCCTGCACTGGTACGGCATCAGTCACGGATTGCGCTCGGTCAGCCTGCGTTACTTCAACGCCGCGGGAGCCAGCGCCGACAGCCGCATCGGCGAAGACTGGCGGCAGTCGCTGAACCTCATCCCGCTGGTCATGAAGGCCACGCTCGGCAAGCGTCCACCGGTCAAGGTTTTCGGCACCGACTACTCGACTCCCGACGGCACGTGCATTCGCGACTACATCCACGTCGACGATCTCGCCGACGCACACGTGAAGGCGCTCGACTACCTCAGCGGCGGCGGCTCATCGACGGCACTCAACGTCGGCACCGGCAGCGGCAGCAGCGTGATGCAAGTCATTGCCGCGACGGAACGGATCACCGGTCGATCCGTGCCATGGGAGGCCGCGCCGCGACGTGGCGGCGACCCTGTCGCCGTGTTCGCCGATCCAACACTGGCCAGCAAGTTGCTCGACTGGCACCCGTTGCACGGTCTCGACGACATCGTCTCGTCGGCGTGGCAGTGGCACAGCACCCACCTCGATGGCTACGACGAGTCGCCTTCGCCCTGACGCTGCCTGTCGAGCCAACCGAGCAGCACGGCGATCGCCCGCGGATCGTGCCGCAGCCGATGACCAGCGCCCGGGATGAGACGAAGTTCGGCCGCACCGTGAGCCGCTGCCAACTGCCGGGCGTCGACAGTCGGCACGCTGTCGTCGTCGTCGCCGTGCATGACCAGCAGCGGTCGCGGAGCCAACCGATGTGCGGCATCGACCGGCCGGAAGCGGCGCAACTCCCTGGCCCACTCGTCGAACGACGGCGGGAAACTGGGCGTGCGGACCGCGCCGATCTCGCGGGCATGCTCGAGGAAGCGCCGAGGTTGCGCGGCCCAGTCGTCGAAATCGGCGCGCGGGCTCAACAGGGCTGCGCCGCGCACCCGTGGATCGTCGGCCGCAACACAGGTGACCACTGATCCACCCGTGTTCGTGCCGACCAGCCAGATCCCGGTCGGGCCGGTCTCGGAAATGAGATTGTCGATCGCGGCACGCAGGTCGTCGACCCAGCCCTGCAACGAGAAGTCGCCCTCGCTGGTACCGCAACCCCGAAACGTGAAGGTCATCGCCACCCAGCCGAGTTCGTTGGCCATTCGGTCGATCAACTCGGGGAACGTGCCGCCGCTCTGGCGGGCATCGAGCGGCCCGATGGGAAAGCCATGACACAGGATCACCCCCGGCAGCGGACCATGGCGGCCGGCAGGACGCGCCATGTAGCGCGCCAGGGTCAGGTTGCCGGAGCGGAACTCGCCGTTCACACCGCGGGCTTATGTTCTCGGCTTGCGCCGGCGGCGGGTGGCCCCGGCCCGCGCCAACACGTACCCGCGGTTGCGCGCCTCGACCAGCGTGTCGGGGCCGAAACACGTACCGGTCTCAGTATCGATGATGTCGGCGATCACCGCGGCGTCGTCCCAAGTGTCGAGGTCGTAGACGAACTGCGTGCGCTTGTCGCCGAGGAACCTGGTGTGCTCGAAGCGGGACGGTCGCTGCATGACGTCCGACGCTAGCGCGGCCATTCCGCGATGCGATGATGAGCCCGTGCCCACCTCGATCGAGTTCTACTTCGACCCGATGTGTCCGTGGGCGTATCAGACGTCGGTGTGGATCCGCGACGTGCGGTCACAGATCGACCTCGACATCACCTGGCGGTTCTTCTCGCTGGAGGAGATCAATCGACCCGAGGGCAAGCGTCACCCGTGGGAGCGGCCGCTGGCGTACGGCTGGACGCCGATGCGTGTCGCGGCCTGGCTGCGTCGGATCGACATGAGCCTGTGCGACCGCTGGTACGAGGCATGTGGACGAGCGCTGCACGTGGACGGCCGCCGGTTCTACGAACGCGACGTCGCCATCGATCTGCTCGAGTCGATCGGTGCGCCACCCGCAGCATGGGACGACGCCATAGCCGACCTCACAACCCACGACGATGTGCACACCGATCACGACCATGCCGTGGCCGCATACGGTGCCTTCGGCGTGCCGATCATCGTCTTCGCCGACCACCGCGCGATCTTTGGACCCGTTGTGGTGCCGGCGCCCACGGGCAAGCAGGCGTTGAAGCTGTGGGATCTATGCATGGACTACTGCGACGTCGACGGACTGTTCGAGATCAAGAAGCCGAAGTCGACCGCCGACCTAAGAATGATCGCCCACGAGTTCGAGCCATATCTCACTGCTCGTCAGTGGGCCACGATCGAGAGTCCCGCACCGTGAGCACACCATGATCCCCACCGACACCATCGACAAGCTCGAGGCAGTGTGGCGCTCCGTTTGCGCGCTCGGCGACGAACTCGACGAGCAACAGTGGAAGCTGCCCACCGACCTCGCCGGATGGGACGTGCAAGACAACCTGTCCCACCTCATCGGCACTGAGCGCATGTTGCAGGGGCTGCCGCCGGCGGAGACACCGACGCAGGTCGGTGACCACGTCAAGAATCCGATCGGCCAGTTCAACGAGGCCGAGGTCGAGGCTCGCCGCGGCCGAACGGGCGCCGAGGTGCTGACCGAGTGGAACGCGCTGGTCGATCTGCGCCTGACCACGCTGCGAACCGCCGACGCGACGTACTTCTCCAAGGAGATGGCGACGCCGACGGGGCCCGGCACTGCGGCCGACTTCCTGCACATCCGGGTGCTCGATTGCTGGCTCCACGAACAAGACATGCGCCGCGCTGTCGACAAGCCAGGACACCTCGCTGGGCCCGCAGCCGAACACACCGTCGACCGGCTGCTACGAACCATTCCCATCGTTGTCGGAAAGCGAGCGGCAACACCCGAGGGCGGCGCCGTGGTCGTCGACATCGCCGGCGACATCCAGCGCCACGTCGTGTGCGAAGTCACAGGTGGCCGGGCGGCCGTCGTTGCAGCCGCCAGCGCCGAGCCGCTGGCGACCATCACCCTCGATGCAGAGGCGTTCGTCGTGCTTGCCACCGGTCGGCGTACCGCCGCGGCCATGGAGGATCGCATCGACCTGGCGGGTGATCACGATCTCGGTCAACGCGTTGTCGACAACCTCAACATGATGATCTAGGGCCTACGTGACGTCAGGGTCGGTGGCCCGCGGCCCGACGGCTCCGATGGCCTCGAAGTACGCGTGATGCGCATCGACCACATTGACGACGTCGACATCGTCGAGGATCACGATCCCGTTGCGTTCCGCTTCGCCCAGCAAGAAACCGGTCAGCGTGTCTTCGCTGACAACGACCGGTGTCGTGATGTCTTGGCGCCGATCGACGACGTTCGACGGTTGCAGCCCCTTGGCGTGCAGCCACCGCATGTGGAACGTCAGGAGCTGCTCCAACTCGTCGGGGGTCAGGCGGGATTGCGTGCCGACCGGCAGGAACTCGGCCACGAACTCGACTGCCTCATCGACGATGTACACCGAACGCGGCGCGACCGAATCAAGCCGGCGCGCCTCGCGACCCACCACCACCGCAGCAATCACGAAAGTGCTCAGCGCGGCAACCACGATGAGGACGAAAGTAACTGCAGGCACCGCCGCTCACCATAGCGATGTCACTGCGACACCGGCTGGCCCCTACATGTCAGAACAGGTAGCCGACGACGTCGATCACGAAGTGGGTCGAGTTGGCTCCACCGGTGACCTTCACCCGGCCGGCAGAGTCGACCGCTACCTGGGTGCCGACCGCAAGGTTCTGGTTGGTTCCCGCCCAGTTGATGTTGCTCGTTGCCGGAGCATCGACCAGAGCGGCGTTGTACAGCTTCAAGAAGCCGCCCGGCCCGACCGTCTCGGTCACCGTCAACGTCACAAGTGCCGCGGTAGCTCCGGGCGGCACAGCGATCACACTGGTGCCGACCCCGTTCTTTCCGGTGGCCAAGCTGATGGTGCGGGTTTCCAGTGCAGCGATCTTGGCACCAGCATTGTCACGCGAGTCATAGGCGCGCAACGGCGTGGGTAGCAGGTGTGCCTCGCCGGCCGGCGGCGGACCCTTGCTGAGTTGACCGCGTATTGCCCCAGCCGGGAGGTCGACTGTGTGAACGTTGACGTAGAACCCCGCCGGATTGTCCATGATCTCCAGCGCCAACGCCGGCGCCACGATGCCACAACCTGACGCGGAGGAGACCCCGAGTTCGTTGAACGGGGCGAAATCGATCACGATCGGCCCATTGACGTTCGCTGCGCCGCGATGGATGTGGGCCAGGGTCGGTGGGGACAGGATGCCGCTGTACGACAGGTCCCAACACACCTCGGCACCCGACACGGTGTCGGCTGGCTGGATGATGTCGAAGGTGACAGCGGCGGCGCCGACCCCGTCGGCATCCCCTGGCGGTACTTGGCTGGTACCGGAAAGCTGGGCAACGAAGGGCGTGTTCGCAACTTGGATGAAGTTCAGGCTGCCCTCGTTGCTGCGGGCGTTTCCAAAGGCGATGGTTGGAATTGCGATCGCCGCTGCGAGTCCGACTGCCGTCATGGCAGCCAACGTTCTCTTGTGCATGTCAGTCCCCTCTCGTTGGGATTGTCCCGATCGTCGAAGTTGTGATGACGGTCGCAGAGACCCTAGGCGACCCCCCGTCGGCGGACGAGAACCGTGGCAGCGCGCGAAAAGAGCTGGCGCCGGAGCCTCCCGAAGGAAGCTCCGACGCCAGCTCGGAATCTCAGCTCAGATGACTCAGAACAGGTAACCGACGACGTCGATCACGAAGTGAGTCTGGTTGGCGCCAGCGCCGACCTTCACTCGACCCGCGGAATCGACCTCGACCTGAGTGCTGACCGCGATGTTCTCATTCGGTCCTGACCAGTTGATGTTGCTGGTGGCAGGCTGTGAGGGCAACGCGGCGTTGTACATCGTCAGGAAGCCGCCTGCTCCACCAATACCGGTACCGGTCTCGGTGACAGTCAGCGTGACGATTGCTGCGGTCGCGCCTGGCGGCACGGCGAGGAAGACCACGCCCGCGCCATCCCTGCCGGAGGCAAGGCTGATGGTGCGTGTCTCGTTCGGTGCAATCTTCGGTCCGGCCGCGTCACGTGAGTCATATGCACGCAACGGAACTGGCAACAGATGGGCCTCGCCGGCAGGTGCCGGTCCCTTGGCCAACTGGCCACGAAGTGCCCCACCGGGGAAGTCGCTGGTGTGCACGTTGACGTAGAAGCCGGCAGGCGTGGTCATGATCTCGGTGGCGAGAGCCGGTGCCAGATCGAGACAGCCGGTCCCGGAGTTGGCGCCCAGGGTCGGGAACAGGTTCTGCACGACCGGTCCGTTGACGCCGGTAGCACCGCGATGGATGTGTGCCCCTACCGGGGTGCCGGTGATTCCGCTGTACGACAGATCCCAGCACACCTCGGCGCCGGTGACGAGGTTAAGCGGGTCGATGATGTCGAACGTCACCGCAGCGGCACCCACACCGTCGGGGTCGCCGGCGGTCGTGGCAGGTGCCACGGGCACCTCATTGGAGCCCAGCAGTCGGGCGGTGAACGGCGTGTATGCCGCCTTGAAAGCAGCCCCGCTGCCCTCATCGCGACGGGCGTTGCCCATGGCGATAGTTGGAACGGCGATGGCCGCGGCCAGCCCGACCGCGGCAAATCCGAATAGTCTCTTGTTCTGCATATGCTTCCCTCTCGTTGGCTGGTATCAGCTAGGGGACAGCTTTACCCAAAGAGGGGTCGGTTCTAACCGCGGGGGTCAGATTCCGATCCGCTGCGCCAGCAGTTCGCGGTGGTAGGTCGGATCGCCGAACAGCAACTCCGACGATTTGGCCCGCTTGAAGTACAGGTGTGCCGGGTGCTCCCAGGTAAATCCGATGCCGCCGTGGATCTGGATGTTCTCGGCGGTGGCATGAAAATAAGCCTCGCTGCAATAGGCCTTGGCCAGCGATGCCACCGACGGAAGTTCGTCGTTCATCTCGGCGGCGCACCACATGCCGTAGTAGGCGGCACTCTTGGCTGACTCGACCTCCAGCAACATGTCGGCACACTTGTGCTTGATCGCCTGGAACGAACCGATTGGGCGTCCGAACTGCACGCGCACCTTGGCGTACTCGACGGCCATCTCCAACACCTTCTGGGCTCCACCGACCTGCTCGGCGGCCAGGCCGACGGCAGCCAGGTCGAGCACCGTCGACAGCACGTTCCAACCTTCGCCCTCGGCACCGACCAGCGTGGCCGGCGTTTCGGCAAACTCGAGCTTGGCCTGCTTGCGGGTCTGATCCATGGTTGACAGCGCCGTGCGAGTCAGGCCGCTGGCTCCGCCATCGACGGAGAACAGGCTGACACCTTTGGCCGTGCGAGCCGCAACGATGATCGTGTCTGCGGTGTGGCCGTCGAGCACGAACATCTTCGTACCATTCAGA
>JANOCR010000209.1:0-20570 GCA_031412355.1 Ilumatobacteraceae bacterium
CGGCGCCGCGGCCGTCGGGGCGATGGCGGTCGTCGTCGGCGTGGTGATGCAACCGTGGACCCGGCGGTCACGCCATGTCGGTCAGCAAGAGGCCGAGCGTGGCCAGGACGTGGCCGCTCGGTTCGCCGACATCGTGGCCACGACGCGGCCGGTCATCCTGTTCGATGTGGGTGCTCCGGTCGCCGCCAGCTTCGACGCGGCGAGCCGGCAGCAGATCAACTTGTACAGGTCGAGCCGATTCCTGGCCGCGGCCTCGCCGGCGGTCTTTCAGGCCCTTGTTGCCTGCGCTGCTGCGGTCGGCCTGTGGATCCTCAGTGACCGCTCCGTCGACAGCATCTCGGCCTTCGGCAGTGTTGCCTTGCTGTCACTGCGCGCCGTATCGCAGGGTCAACTGGCCCAACAGGCTGCACAAACGCTTGGCGCGCAGCAGGGTTTCATCGGCCAGCTGCTCGCGACCGAGGCCGACCTGACCCGCGTGGCCGCTGGATTCGGCGCCGAGCCCACGCCGCACATCGAGTCACTCGAGCTCTCCGACGCGACCCTGCGGCACGACGACCGATTCGTGCTCGGACCAGTTGACCTGGCTATCGGTCGCCTCGAGGTCGTCGGCGTCGTCGGGCATTCGGGTGCCGGCAAGTCGACCGTCGTCGATCTATTGGCACGGCTGCGTCAACCGACGTCCGGGTCATTGTTCGTCAACGGTCGGGATGCGGCATCATTCTCACCGGCAACGTGGGCGCGACGTATCGCCTGTGTTCCGCAGGAGGCAGTGCTGATGGCGGGCACGGTCGGCGACAACATCCGCTGGTTCCGCGAGCTCGACGACGGGCAACTGCTCGACGCCGCCCGGCAGGCGAACATCGCGGACGAGATCGACAGCTGGCCGAACGGTCTCGATACTCCCGTCGGCCACGGCGGTTCGCAGCTGTCGGTCGGCCAGCGACAACGAATCTGCCTGGCGCGGGCGTTGGCCGGCCGGCCCGACATCTTGTTGCTCGACGAAGCAACCAGCGCCCTCGACAATGCGTCCGAGCAGCGAATTCGGGCAGCACTCGATGCGCTGAAGGGGAAGGTCACGATGGTGATCGTCGCCCACCGCCCGTCGACTTTGTCGTTGTGCGACCGCATCGTGCGGATCGACGACGGCAGGTTGCAAGGCGACGAGGAACCTGGCGCAAGCTAGTCGCCGGCGACCGCCATGATGGGGATCCGCAGCCGCGTGGGGTTGGGATGCCTGGACGAGACCTCGACCTCGCGAACCTCGGCCCAACGCGCCTCGACGCGTTCACTCTGGTCCTGGAGCGAGACCTCGGGAATCAGCGGATGCTTGGCGCGCTCGAGCCCGGCCCGACGGCGGCGCATGTCGAGATCGTCGTGTAGCGCGAGGTGCAACAGTCGATAGAGCCGTGTGGTGTACGTGCCGGCGAACATCATCGCCAGGTCGCCCGAGTCCTGCCAGTTCTCGCGATCCTCGAGGTCGAACCTGACCATCTCGTGGAACCGAGTGCCAGGCAAGGGGTAGCTGACACTGACGCCGATGTCATCGGGCAGCAGTTCTTGAACCATGGCGATGGTCGATTCGATGTCTTCCCACGTTTCGCCCGGGTAGCCGAACTGAATGAACAGGCAGGCGCGGATCCCGACATCGGCCAGCGAGGTTCGTGCAGCACGGATCTCTTCGACCGTGATCTCTTTGTCCATCGCATCGAGCACTCGTTGGCTGCCGCTTTCGGCGCCCAACCACACCTCGTGGCAACCCGCCGACGCCAGCGCCCGAACCGCTTCCGGGGTCATCAGATCGCATCGCGATTGCATCGTGAAGGGTATGACCGCGTCGAGCTCGTTGACCCGTTGCGCGAACTGCGCCAGCCAGTCGCTGCGCAGGCCGAAGATGTCGTCGGCGAACCAAATGTGGTCCGGGTCGATCTCGGCCTTCACCGTCGCCAGTTCCTCGGCGACATCGGCTGGCGTGCGCATGGCGTACCGCTGACCCCAGATCGGCTTGGCACACCAGTTGCAGTGGTAAGGGCAACCGCGGGTACTGACCATGTTGAGCGAGAAGCGGCCATGGTGGTCGACCCACGCCCGTCGGTAGGCCTCGATATCGATGAGATCCCGTGCTGGCCGACCGAATACGTCGGGGTGGCGTTCGATCGATCGCGACCGCGTTGCGCACACCGCGCCGCGCGAGATCGTAGCGATGCCATCGACCCCGTCGTATGAAGGGTCGTGCGGGTGGGCCTGCCAGGCTTCGATGATCTCGACCACGGTGTGATCGCCTTCGCCGAGGATGCACACGTCGGCTCCACCGGCCAGGTAGACGTCGGCGTGGTCGGTGACATCGGCGCCGGCGACGGCCACCCGGCAGCCGGCGTCTTTGGCCATGGCCACCATGGTCAGCGCCGCTTCGCGCATGCGCGCCAGGCACATCTTCGACAAGAAGTTGAAGTTGTCCTCGAACAACACCACGTGGCGTGGCTGATGACTGCGCAGCGCCTCGGCGAACTCGTGCTCTCCGTCGGCCAACATCGAGTCGAAGACCGCCACCTCGTGGCCGTTGTTGCGTAGGACCTCAGCCGCATACAACGTGCCTAACGGCGGATACGGTCGCATCTTTTCCCACTGCTTCGGATCGAGGCGCAGGAAGTATGAATGGGCGAGCAGGATTGCCGTCATGTCCTGGGGCAAAGTAGCCCAACTCTCGGTAGAAGTGCCTGCGTCATTGGGCTTAGGTCCTGTGGGTCTGGCCGTACACCGCAACGAGTTGTTGGGCGACAGCCTTCCACGAGAGGCATCGCGACGAGTACTCGGCGATCTCCTTCGCTGATCTCGACGCCGGCCTCGCGACAAGCACACCGGCCGCGTCGGCATCACCCACAGCGAACCGACTTGCCAATTCCTTGACAATCGCCGCGTGCGAAGGAATTTCGGTGACGACAGGGGCGCAGCCGAATCCGAGCGCCTCGATCAGCGAGTAGTTCGAACCCTCGCGGTGACTGGTCGAAAGGTACATGTCAGCGCGGCGATACCAACCAGCCATCGCTTGATGGGCGACTGGTGGATGTAGGTGCACGACATCGCCGACGCCGTGCGCGTCGATCGCGGCGCGCACCTCGGTTTCCAGCGAGCGGTCAGTGGCGAGCATGTGCAACTCTGCTGCGCTGCCGAGACCGTGTGCCACGGCCATCGCTCGCACGGCGCAGACCGGATCCTTCGATGGAATCAGCCGGCCGACCCACAACACGCACGGACTTCCACTGAGCGGCGGTAAAGCGGCATCGTCACTGTCGTCGAGGTGGCTCGCTGACTCCAGCACCTCGTACACCCGTGCTTGCTCGCTGATGACCCCGGCACGAACGAACGGCTCGGCCTGCACCTTCCCACCGGTGAACAGGTAACCGTCGACTACGCGCCGCGTGATTCGTTGGGCAACCCGGCTACGCAGCGAGCCTGGAGGCGGCTCGCCATGGTGTTGCATCAAGATCGGGACTGCGCCGCCAATCGAACGTCGGATCGCGACCAGCAACCGGGTGAAGCCCAATCCGTGGATGTGCACCACATCGGGATGCAGGTCGGCGACTCGCCGGGCAAGATGTCGATCGTCTGTGTCGAAGAGGTAGTCCACTCCGTTGCGCACCTCGACCGCGGGACCGCCCGATGTACGGCAGAATCCGGTCGGCGCGATCTGCCCCGCTACCGTCAACGCCTCGAGCGCTTTGGTGAACGTTGGCCAGAGATCGAGCGCTGCACCGTGAGCGAGGTCCGTGACCGGGGGCATGACCACGGCGACGCGCAGTGGCTTCACCGATGCACCCTCGCCGAGTGACCCATCTGTCGCACAACGGCGACACGCTCGTTCGGCCGCATGGTGAATGCCTGACGCCATCCGAATGTGGTTCGCGAATCCGGGTCGCGCAGCGTGATCGACGGGTCGATGCTGTCGAGCATGCGATCGGCAGCAGGCGGCAGGCGCGCCAGTTGACGGTTGACGATGTCCGGCGGAACCACGTCGGGCAGCAGGTGCGAGAGCAGCCACAGACCGGGGCCGGCGAGCCTCGGATCACACTCGTCGAGCAGGATTGCGACCGTCGGCCAGTCCACGCCTGCGGTGTGGCAGAACCACGCATCGACGACGTTGACAGCGCGCACCTCGCAACGCACGACGGTGGAGCTGAGATGGCCGACGACCGACGCCGTAACGCCCGAGAGATCAAGCCTGTCGCAGTCGGCACCACACAGCGGACGAACCGTCGTGTGCGCCTCGATCGGCATTCCGCGCACCACGTACCCGTGGATGAACTCGGCCCACCCGGGATGGATCTCGACGCGCCCGTTGTGATCGACCGACTCGCCGTCCGTGCGGCCGACCGAGCCATCACCCCACGCGTTGAACGTGTCCTCATGCATCGACGCACTCTCGAAGACGAACCCCGCGCCGACCAGCGCAGCACCTGCCTGGGCGCGCAGTTCGACGGGCACGATCACGTCGACATCCGACATCGGCCGGGCCGAGGGATAGGCCCAGATGCCATTGACCAGTTCCGCGCCTTTCACAGGTGTCGCAGGCACATCGACAGCGGCAAGGGCTGCAAGTACTTGGCCGATGACCGGGCCGAATCGCGCCACGCGCGACGCGACCTCCTGGCGCTGTTGCTGCAAGTACGGCTGAAGATCCGCGGCGAAGTCGGAGGCAGCCAGCTCCGCAGCAAGTGCGGTGAGCCCCGTCGCAAAGCCCGTGCGCTGCAGTTCGGAGAGCGACATCTCCGGCGCGGGAATTTCGGCGCCGCGGAGACGGTGGATGACGAACTGCAACAGGCGGAGCTGGAGCTGGCGCCCGTCGGTGTCAGTCGTCGCGTCGATGGGCGAAGGCTACGACCCGCGCCTCGGCCAGACTGTGCCGATGCGGATCGTGCTCGTCGTGCCGGGTGGAGTCGATCCTCCAGGGTCGCAGCGCGTCATCCCCTTCATCCATCACCTCATCGGCGACCTGAGCTCGCACCACGACGTCAAAGTGATCGCCGTCGGACACAACACCGAGCGCGGATCGTGGTCGCTGTTCAACGCCAACGTGGTCAACGTGCCGGTGGGGCGGCACAGCAAGACCGATGTCGCCAGGGTGGTGCGTCAAGTCAGCCGTATCGCCGGTCGAGGTGGCCGGCCCGACGTGATCCATGGTCTGTGGGTCAACCTTCCAGGATTCGCCGCGTCGCTTGCCGCGCGGCGACATCGCTGCGTCTCGGTGGTGTCGGTGTGCGGCGGCGAGTATGCCAACCATCCAGACATCGGATATGGCGGAGGCCTGCGCCGCGGCACGTTGTTGATGGCACGTGCGGCGACTCGATCCGCCACCGCCGTGACCGCCGCTACCACATGGATGTCGCAGCACGTCGCCGACCGGGGAGGTCATGTCGACGAGATCATCCCACTCGGTGCCGATATCTCGATCTTCCGGGGCACGGGTCAGCCACACGACGCCAACCGACTCGTGCACATCGGCAACATCAACCGTGTGAAGGATCAGGCGCTGCTGATGCGCGCCTTTCGAAGGGTTCTCGACTCGCACCCCGACGCGACCCTCGACGTGGCCGGTGTCGACACGCTCGACGGCGAGATTCAATCGCTGGCCGCTTCACTTGGAATCGACCAGCAAGTCCGCTTCCACGGCTACCTGCAGCCGGCTCAGCTTGCTGCGATCCTCGAACGCGCAACCGTGCACGTCCTGTCGTCGCGGCACGACGCCGGACCTGTGTCGGTGCTTGAGGCAGCAGCGTGTGGGGTCCCGACGATTGGCACACGGGTGGGCCATGTCGCCGACTTCGCAGCTATGGCGCAACCAGGGGCGGTCGTGGTAGCCGACCGCCGACCGGAGGCACTCGCGGCGGCGGTGGTCGCCGTGCTGACCGACGAGGCACGTCGCACCGCATTGGCTCGAAAGGCAAGCGCATGGGCGATCGCCCATGATTCGCACCACACCTCGCGCAGCTTCGAATCGCTCTACCGCAGACTGATCGCCAACCGCTGAATGGACTCGGCCGCGTCGAGCGGTGACGCGCCGCGCCGCAGCACGAATCGCGGGCGATCGAGCAGCCGGTCGACCCACGCCGGCGACAGCGTTTCGCGCTCGGTGGGCAGCGCCGAATCCCAGAACCGCTCAGTGGCTTGGGTCGCGTCGATCTCGTCGAGCGACAGATTGCCACCGGCGGCGATGAACACCACGGCATGCACCTCGTGCTGCACCATCTGTTGATTGACAGGTGGCACGATCGGCACCTTCCAGTGGTCATCGGAAGGGTGAGCGACGACGGCCACATCTCGCAGTTCGGGGAATCGCTCGGCGGCTTGCGTGGTCATCATCAGCCGCCACGGATACCCGGTCAACACATCGGGGCCATATGCCGGCGAGCCGTAGAGCCAGTCGTCGCTGACCACGGCCATGCCGAGCCGCATGCAGCAGTACGTCAGGGTCGACTTGCCGGCGCCCGACACGCCGCGCAACATCAGACCGTGCCCGCCGGCCGCAACCAAGCCGCTGTGCACCGCACACAACCGACCGTCGAAGATGCTGGCGCTGGTGAAGGCTCCTTCGACCATCAGCCGCAGGCCATCCGGCTCCGCCAGCATCGCCGGGGCCAGGGTGATTGTCGCCTCGCCCGCGCCGCGGTCCACGATCATCAGCGATTGACCGCAGCGCACCACGAGCTGATCGCCCGCGGGCTCCGCTGTCATGTTCGGCCACCCCGCCGGTTCGTCGAGCGCATCGTCGACGTCCACCCGGATGCGCAATGACCCACCAACACTGGGTGTCGACGGGTACCGGGCGAGCCCTGCGCCGACCTGATCGAGTAGCTCGCTGCTGTCGCTGTCGATCACCACCGTCGACCCGAACGGCGTGATCTCGATGGTCCGCCGCTGTCGCACGACCGGTCACTGTAGAACCCAGGCAAGGTCGTGACTTAGTGTGAGGTCATGTCAGACCTCCCGCAGTTCGATCGCAAGATGAGCGATGCGGAAGGTCTGATGTGGCGCCTCGAGAAGGATCCGCACCTCTCGAGTACGTTTGCCGCTGTCTCGGTCCTCGATCGACCGCCCGATTTCGATCGGCTGCTGGCTCGCATGGCGCGGGCGGTTCACGTGGTCGAACGACTCGGGCAACGTGTGCAGCCGGTGCCGGTCAATCTCACCGCGCCGACGTGGGTCGACGACAGCAACTTCGACCTGCGATTCCACGTGCGCCACCTCGCCCTGCCCAAGCCTGGCACGATGCGTCAACTGCTCGATCTGGCCAGCCTGATCGCGTGCGACCCTTTCGACCGCACCCGA
Organism: Ilumatobacteraceae bacterium; assembly: GCA_031412355.1. Classification (GTDB taxonomy): domain Bacteria; phylum Actinomycetota; class Acidimicrobiia; order Acidimicrobiales; family Ilumatobacteraceae; genus JAENVT01. Next base: position 7,321 of record JANOCR010000209.1, read on the forward strand.
CCGCTGTGGCAGTTCGTCATCGTCGACGGCCTTCGCGGCGGCAAGTCTGCGCTGATCGAGAAGCTGCACCACACGATCACCGACGGGGAAGGCAGTGTGAAGTTGTCGCTGCAGTTCCTCGACTTCGAGCGAGACGCGCCCGAGCCTCCGCCCCTCGATCCGGCACTGCTCACCGAACGCCCGCCCACCTCATCCGACTCGAACGGCGATCTGCTTCGCGACCTATTGGCGGGCAGCCTGCGAATGCCCTTGGGCCTGATTCGCCAGATCAAGGATCTGCTCAGCGACCCGACCGGGATCCCGGAAGCGGGCTCCGCTGCTGCCGACACCGTGCGCGGCGTGATGAACCAACTCAGCGACACCGAGCAGGCCAGGTCGCCGCTCTGGACGAAGCGGTCGTTGAAGCGTCGTATGGAAGTGCTGCGCGCCCCCTTCGGCGACACCCGGGCCGCCGCCAAACGACTGGGCGGCACGCTCAACACTGCGTTTCTCACCGCAGCGGCCGAGGCTGCCGGCCGCTACCACGAGCGCATGGGGTCCCCGGTCGAGGAGTTGCGGGCCAGCATGGCCATCAGCACGCGCAGCGAGGCCTCGGGATCCAACGCGTTCTCGCTGGCACGCATGTTGGTGCCGACCAGCGACATGCCGATCGCCGAGCGCTTCACGTGGATCCAGGCGGCCGCTGGCGCTGCACGCGACTCAAGTTCCACCGCGTCGCTCGAAACCTTGGCCGCCGTTGCGTCAACGCTTCCGACCTCGCTGATCACGCGGCTGGCACGTCAGCAGGCACAGACGGTCGACTTCGCGACGTCGAACGTGCGCGGCGCCCCGGTGCCGCTGTATGTCGCGGGTGCGCAGATCCTGGAGAACTATGCGGTCGGGCCGCTGGCCGGTGTGGCCTACAACCTCACCCTGTTGAGCTACAACCACAGTCTCGACATGGGCGTCAACATCGACACCGCCGCTGTCACCGAACCGGAACTACTGCGTGAATGCCTAGAGAAGGCGTTCAAGGACCTGACCTCCGCCTGAGTTCATCCCGCAAGGTGTCGCGTCGGTAAAGCACTCTCGTCTTTCCGCGCTCAAAGCGCAGACATTTACTACTTCGATCTGGTCAAGTAGCGGGGACCGGAGTCGTCAAACGCCGAAGAGAAGTAGCGCAGATTGTCCAGTCGATACTGCGCTGGTCATGTCTGTGTGAGCTCATGGAACGACTGGGCGATCTATGTGCTGACACAGACGGTGGAGGACCAGCGCCAGATCGGTTGTCGTCTCCAACTTTGTCGCTCTCGAGTCGTCCAGCGACTTCGCAGCGACAAAGTTCGCCTGGAACGCACGCAGATTTGCGCAGTGATCGAGCGGATCAGTGCTCGGCTGAAGCCGGCAACGTCAGCAATGTGCGGACGTCGAGCAACACATCAGTGACCTCACCGGACGACACCAACTCGCGGCGCAGCATCTGCGCAAGAGCTTTGTCGATCACGCTCAAAGCCTCTGTGATGACTGCCTCATTGGTGTCGGTCATCTGTTGGTTTCTCCTTACCGCTGCTAGCCCCTCCCGAGACCGTAACTCGTGCGGGAGGCTCCGAACGTGCATCGTACCGGCAACCACCCTCATCCGCGGTGTGACGCCTACCATCTTGGGCAATGGAATTCGAGGGACGTCACGTCATTGTCACGGGTGCTGCCAACGGAATCGGCCGAGCGTTGGCGCGACGATTTCACCGCGAGGGTGCTCGGGTGGTCGCCTCCGACCGCGACGCCGAGGCTTTGGCCGCGGTAGTCGAGGCGCTCAACGAGGTGCGGCCCGGCGATGCCGTGGCTGTTGTCGCCGACATCGGCACCGAGATCGGCAACCAACAACTGGTCGCCGCTGCGGACCAAGCCTTCGGGCCGATCGACCTGTTCTTCGCCAACGCCGGTGTCGCCATCGGCACCGACCTGACCACCCCGGAGGCTGAATGGGAACTGGCCTTCAACATCAATGTGCATGCGCACCGCTGGGCAGCGAAGTACCTGTTGCCGGGATGGCTGGCTCGCGGCGAGGGCTACTTCTGTGCGACCGCGTCGGCCGCCGGACTGCTGAGCCAGATCGGCTCTGCACCGTACTCGTTGACCAAGCACGCCGCCGTGGCCTTCGCCGAATGGATGAGCATCACCTACGGCGACGATGGCGTGCGCGTTAGCTGCCTGTGCCCGCAGGGCGTCAACACCAACATGCTCAACCAGGGTCCGATCAATACCAACGGCGCGGGTGATGTCGTGCGCGCTGCCGGGGTGGTTCTGGAGCCGGACGAAGTCGCCGAGATCGCGATGGCTGTGATCCGATCCGAGACGTTCCTCATCCTCCCCCATCCCGAGGTGCTGACCTACGTGCAACGCAAGACAGGCGACTACGACCGCTGGTTGGCAGGAATGCGCAGGCTGCAGGCCCGGATCGCCGGCGGCTGAGCAGACCTGATGTCCGACGCCGAGATCCTCGCTCAGCTACGCCTGACCAGCGGCGAGCTGGTGCGATTCCGCAAGGCCGAAGGTGGCCGTTGGCTGCCGGGCAAGATGTCGGGCGTGGGCGTCGACGGGAGCATCACAATCCACGACGCCAACGGGGCGGCGCGCAGTCTGCGCCCCGAGCGTGTCGAGGTGCGACGCCCCGGTAGCCGTGGTCGGTTGACGTGGCAGTTGGTCAGCGACGTTGCGATCACGTGGGAGCAGTTGGCGCTGTGGGGCGACGCGCCCGCCTCGAATGCGAGGGGTCGTCGAAAGTAGGAACACGCCGCGCCGTTAGTTGAGGTTGGTGTGCGCAACAAAGCGCGCCGCCACGTCGGCGTCGCCGACCACATCGACCGTCGACAGCGGCACTCGTCGCCACAGCACCAACAACAGGTCGCTGGCCGAGCCGCGGATCGCGCAGTCGCCCTTGGAGTGTTCGCGGGCGACGACGAATCCGTCGTCACCCTCGCCCACCGTCCACTCGCCCGACACATCGCCACAATGCAGGTGCACCGAGCCGCCCACCGCCTCGGCACCCTCGGCGACGTCGGCCACGAAGTGCGTCAGAAACTCGTCGATCCCGTCACTGGCCACCGTGGCCTCGATGGGATTCACCAGGCCGGCGGCTGCGGTGACATCCCAAAGGTGCACCGCTGTTTCCTGCGTCATCCGGCGAATCACGAACCCCGCTGTCTTGTCGGTCGACCAAGTCCACAGGGGCGTTGCAGGGTCCGCCTCAGTCATGGTCTTCAGCAACTCGATGCGGCCGCGGCGGTACATGTCGCACAATCCCTCGTCAACGGGGCGTGGAGGCTGTTCATAACCTTCCCAACCACTGCGTCGCTCGGCAACGATCGTGCGCCAGAAGTCGTGTACCTCAGTGAGGTGCCAGAGCAGATCGGACACCGTCCAGCCAGGGCATGAGGCCACCGGAGCGGTCAGCCCGGCAACCTCGCATGCATCGACGAAGGCCGTCGAATCGCGAGTCAGGGCGGCGATGAGCTCGTTGGTTTCCATCCCCGGATGGTGCCACAACGGCGCTACCGTCGGCAGCATGAGCAGCGACGACAAGCCCACCAGCCCGCACGCCCAGATCGCCGACCGAATCATCGGCAACATCGTTCAAGCAGGTGGCCCAACGGTTTCCCCCGACGGCTCGACGGTGGCTTTCGTGGTCAGTCGAATTGACATGACCAAGAACAAGGCCTTCTCGCAGATCTGGCTGGCGGCGGCGGACAGTTCGACTCCTCCACGCGCAGTCACGGGCGGCAACCACGACAGCGGCCCGGCGTGGAGCCCCGATGGGCGATCGCTGGCGTTTACGTCGAAGCGGGGTGAGAAGTCTGAGGAGACCACCCTGCACGTGCTGCCCATCGCCACTCCAGGCGAGACGCGCACCATCGCCACCATGAAAGATGGCGTGGCCGAGGTGTGTTGGAGCCCCGACGGGCGATGGCTGGCGTTCACCAGCCGCACGCCACACGAGCGCTACGACGCCGAGGACGACAGTTGGCGGGCACCGCGCAAGATCGAGCGGTTCTTCAGCAGGCTCGACGACGAAGGTTGGACGTTCGACCGTCCACGCCATGTCTACGTCGTCGCAGCCGATGGAACCGGCACGCCGATCAACCTGACACCTGGCGAGTTCCAGCATCACTCGATCACTTGGAAGGCCGACTCGTCGGGTCTTGTGCTGAGCTCCGAGCGCCACGACACCTGGGACCTCGACTTCGCGTCGGCGATCTATTCGGTGTCGCTCGCCGGGGACATCGATCTCCTCACCAGACTGCAGGGCGCGTACGACGCGCCGGCGGTATCGCCCGACGGATCACAGATCGCGTTCGTCGGCATCGACGATTCGCAGACGTATCCGCAGAACGTTCACGTAGCCGTCTTGCCGGCCACCGGCGGCGAGCATCGATGGCTCTCGCGTCAGCTCGACCGCACCTTCGAGACGTCGGCCGGTGGCAGCGCAGTTCTGTGGCTCGACGACTCGACTCTCCTGGCTGCTGCAGAGGACCGGGGTGAGACCCATCTCTACGCGGTGACCCTCGACGGGTCGGCGCCCAAGCCGATGACCAAAGGGCCGATTGCAGTCAACTCGTTCGACGCGGCGGGCGGAACGATCGCCTTCGCAGCCGCGGCCGTCGATGCCGTCAGCGACATCTTCGTCTGCGGCGACGGGGCGCCGCGCCGCCTGACCTCGTTTGCCGAGAGCTACCGATCCCTAGCGCAGCCGAACACATGGGAGCGTTTCGCGGTCCCCTGCACCGATGGCAGCGGCGAGATCGACGCCTGGATCATGCGTCCGGCCAACTTCGACGCAACGTCGACCTACCCGGTTCTGCTCAATGTGCACGGTGGGCCACACACTCAATACGGCGAGACGTTCTTCGACGAAGCTCAGATGCAGTCCGCTGCCGGGTTCGTGGTGATCATGAGCAATCCACGCGGTGGCTCCGGCCGCGAACAGGCGTGGGGGCAGTCGATTCTCGGCCCACTTCACCACGTCGCGCCGGGAGCCGGGTGGGGAAGCGTCGATGTCGAGGACGTGCTGGCGGTGCTCGACTTTGCGTCGCAGCACTACTCGTTCTGCGACAGTGCCCGTGTTGGCATGCTGGGCGGCAGCTATGGCGGCTTCATGGCCACATGGCTGGCGGGCTGCCACGGCGAGCGCTTCAAGGCGATCTGCAGCGAGCGCGCGGTCAACAACATGCTGACCGAGGAGTTCACCAGCGACATCTCCACCGCCTTCCGTGTCGAGGTCGGCCCCAGCCCGATCGACGCACCAGACGAGTACGTGCGAATCTCGCCGATCCGGTTCGTGCGCGACATCACCGTGCCCATGCTGATCATTCACAGCGAGCAAGACCTTCGTTGCCCGATCAGCCAGGCAGAGGAGCTGTTCGTGGCCATGCGCCTGCTCGGCAAGGACGTGACCTTCTACCGTTTTCCCGGTGAAGGACACGAACTGTCGCGCAGCGGATCGCCGATCCATCGACGCCAGCGCGCCGAGATCATCCTCGATTTCTTCGCCGAACACCTCGCTTAATCGGCGAGCCAAGAATCGATCAGCTTGCGGGCAATCGATATGGGAGGCGGGATTGCGGGTAGTTCGTCGCGGCGGAACCACTGGGCATCCACGATCTCGGCCGGGTCGATGGAGATTTCGCCGGACTGCCACCTGGCGGTGAACCCGACCATCAAGCTGTGCGGGAACGGCCATGGTTGGCTGCCCCAGTACTGCACGTCGCCGACCTCGACCCCAACCTCCTCGCGCACCTCGCGGATCACCGCGCCCTCCAGGGATTCCCCCGGTTCGACAAAGCCCGCCAGGCAGCTGTACAGCGGGCTGCGGAACTGCACGCCGCGGGCCAGCAACGCCTGATCGCCCCTGGTCACCAGGGTGATCATGGCCGGCGCCAGCCGGGGGAACGCCAGCAGACCGCACGCTGGGCATCTCATCGCCCGCTCGCCGGGCTGCTGTGCGGTCGGGGTGGCACATCGACCACAGAAGCGATGGGTACGAGCCCATTCGACAAGCTGCACGGCTCGACCCGCGACCATCCACTCGGCCTCGGGGGCCCTGCCGAAAAAGGAGTACAGATCGAGCGCGGCGCCGTCGGCGGGATCATGTCCGTGGGGCACGTCGATGCCCCAGCACGCCTCGTCGCCGAGCATCCCGAGGAAGTGTGCCGGCCACTCGTCGCTGTGCGCGGCGTCGGTCACCCAGACCGAGCTGCCGACGACATGGAAGTAGCGATGCACCGACACGGTCGCCGGTGCCGAATGCGCTGGGATGAAGCCCGACATGGCCATCACCGTAGGGGCGCGCACCAACGTTGTTCGAATGGCAGCGCAATTCGCCGATAGAACACTGCAGATGCACCGGATCCTCGTCTGCATTGCGATGATCACCGCCTGTCAACCGGGCTCCGCGCCCGCACCAACCACACCGACGGCGCTGGGCCCGAACGCGACAATGGTCGCAGTCGTCGACGGCGACACGATCGACGTCACCATCGACGGCAGGCGCGAGCGCATCCGCTTGATCGGCATCGACACACCGGAGACCCACAAGCCCAACACGCCGGTGCAATGCTTCGGGCCGGAGGCGACCGAATTCACCAAGTCGCTGCTGCCGGCCGACTCGTCACTACATATCGAGCGCGACATCGTCGCCCGCGACGACTTCGGACGCCTGCTGGCGTACGTATACCTGGCCGGCGATGGGCAGTTCGTCAACCTGGCGATCGTTCGCAAGGGCTACGCCCGGCCGCTGACCATCGCACCGAACGCAGCCCACGCCGGCGAGTTCGCGACGGCAGCACGCCAAGCGCAAGCCGACAACATCGGTATGTGGGCTGGGTGTACCGGATAGCCTCCGCTGCTGATGGCCGCACTCGCCGAACGTCTCGGTTACGACAACGAAGCCAAGCTCGTCATCATTTCGTGTGACGATCTCGGCGCCTGTCACTCCGCCAACCTCGGCGTGTACGGAGCCCTCCGCGACGGGCTTGCCACGTGCGCCTCGATCATGGTCCCGGCGCCGTGGGCGCGTGACGCCGCATTGCGCTACCTGCCGACCGACGACATCGGCGTGCACCTCACCCTCAACTGCGAGTACGAGGCGTACCGCTTCGGTCCCATCACCCACGCACCCTCGCTGCTCAGTGGCGAAGCGGGGTTCCCGCGCCGCATCTCCGACCTCTGGGAGCATGCCGACCCCGAGGAGGTGCTACGCGAGTGCCGCGCCCAGATCGAGCGGGCCCTGGCGTGGAACATCGACGTCACCCACCTCACACCGCACCTCACGGCGATCACGCTGCGGCCCGAGTTCTTCGACGTGTACCTCGAACTCGCCGTCGAGTTCCGCCTCCCCGTACGCCTGCCCTCGACGATCACGGCGGACCAAGCCGGCTTTCCGTTCCGTCAACTGGCCCAGGACGAAGGCGTGGTCTTTCCCGACCACTTCAACCACGACTGGCGTGCCGGCAGCCGCGAACGTGTCTACGACGAGGTCCGCTCGCTGCAGCCGGGAATCACCGAGATCCACGTGCAGCCGGCGATCGACACGCTGGAGGCGCGGGCCCTCACCGAGGCGGCTCTCGGTTGGATCGACGACTACGAGTTGGTCACCAACGATCCCGTGCTCGAACAACTGCTCGCCGCGAGCGACGCCGTGTTGATCGGCTATCGCCAACTCAGGGACGCGATGCGAGCCGGCTGATAACCGCTGTCGCGTCGCCGTTGCGCAGCACCTCGAACAAAGCCGCCGTCGAGCCCGTCGACTTCAACTTGCCCTGCATGTAGGCCACTGTTGGATCCATCGATGCATCGGCCGCGGCGATCGTGACCACCAGATCCGCGCCGTCGGGCCCGTCGATGGCTTCGTCGTTCTTTCCGAAGGCAACTCGATACTGGATGCTCATGGCGACACCGATGCTCGGATGCCCGCGAAGAGATCAGTTTCCAACTCTCCCTCGGCAGGCGTGCCTACCAACGAGCGGGCCAGGATCCAGTCCTCCCACGGGTAGACATCGGCCAGCTCTTCATCAGACAAGCCGAACCACCACGGCTCGGCGGGGTCCACTTGAGTCGCATGGGCGCGCAACGCCTCGCTGCGAGCCCACAGGAAGTTACCGACGTCGAGCCGAGTGGTGATGCGATGATCGTGACCCGGGCGATCGAGCCAGTCCTTGTCGAACGGCGACTCGCCACGCAAGTCGATCATGGCGTCGTGGATCGCCGTCAGTCGCGCCTTCGCCCACACCGTGTAGTACAGCTTCTTCGGTTGGTACGGCTCGCCGTGCTCTGGATACCAGGCCGGGTCCCCAGCGCGTTCCCATGCCAGCACGGAGATGTCGTGCACCTTCAGATGGTCAGGATGCGGATAGCCGCTCTGATCGTCGCCATAGGTGATCAGCACATCGGCCCGTTGAGCTCGGATGATGCCGACAAGTCGCCCGACAGCCTCGTCGAGCGGCGCCTGATGGAACGATTCGGGGTGATGGTTGGGATCCGTGTCGACCATGCCGGAGTCGCGGTACCCGAGCATCACGACCTCGTCGAAGCCGATGATCTCAGCTGATCTGGCCAGTTCATCGGGACGTAGTTCGGCGAGCCGCTGCTTTTCTTCCTCGGCGCTCAGACCGTGAAATGGCTGGCCGGGTTCCCGTAGCGCCGGGTTCTGCAGATCGCCTTCCTCCCCGCCGGTGCAGCACACCAGCACGGTGTGGACTCCCTCGGCTTTGTACATCGCCATGGTCGGCGCGCCCTTCGATGCCTCGTCATCGGGATGAGCGTGCACGGTGAGCAGACAGAGCCGTTCCTTCACGGACGTGAACGCTATCGAGAGCAGCCGCCGCGTAGGCTCCACCGTCGTGCGACGCCTCCTGGCCATCCCCCTGTGCCTGGTTGTGCTAACCGCGTTGGCCAGCGGTTGTCGCAACGACGGGCGCGAGATGCGCCCGGCGCTCCCTAGCCAGGACGGCAGCGTCAGCACGACCGCACCGCCGACCACACCCGAGATCGAGGACGACTTCTTCGAGACGGTCGCAACCAATCCGGCCCTGCCCGGCGGCCCCATCGAGCCGACCACCACCGGCACAGGTCCTGTGACCCTTGCCCCATTGGTGCCGATCCTCACCGTGACGGCCCCCTGGCGCGACGGCGGCCCCGTCGACGCCAGGTACACGTGCGAGGGCGAGAACATGGCTCCGGCCTTGAGCTGGACGGACGCACCGGAAGGCACACAAGAGATCGCCATCACCTTGATCGACCAGGACTTCGCCTTCGACCACTGGACGTTGGCCGGGATCGCACCCGACGTCACGTCGCTGGCCGAGAACACCATCCCCACGGGTGCCGCTGCGGCACTGAACGGCTCGGGGACCACTGGGTACACCGGCCCGTGCCCGCCGGAAGGGGTGACGCACACCTATCGCATCACCGTGCACTACCTGGATCGGGCGTTGCTGCTGACCGGTGGTGGCCCCGCCGCCGACATGCGTTCGGCAATCGACGAATCAACCCTTGCGACTGCTCAAGTCACCGGCACGTTCACTGGCACTTGACATCTGAGCAACATACTGTAACGTACAACCATATGGTTGTAGATGAGGAGCGAACGGACCTCCTGTTGCACGCGCTTTCCGATGCGACACGGCGCGACATCGTGCGTCTGGTGCTGCAAGACGAGCACTCCGTCTCCGACCTGGCTCGGCGATATCCGATGAGTTTCGCCGCCGTGCAGAAGCACGTCGCGATCCTCGAGCGAGCCGACCTCATCACCAAACACCAGCGAGGCCGCGAGCGGATCGTTCAGGGATGCATCGACACCGTGCGCGATGTCAACAGCCTGCTCGACGAGTTCGAGGTCTGCTGGCGCGACCGAATGCAGCGATTCGGCGAGGTGCTCGCCGAACCAAACGAAGGAGAACAGCGATGACCGTTACCGAAGTCCGCAAGGACCCGACCGCCCTCAGCATGACCGTCATTAGCGAGTGGGATTCCCCGATCACCCGCGTCTGGCAACTCTGGGCCGACCCTCGCAAGCTCGAGCGCTGGTGGGGCCCGCCCACCTATCCTGCGACCGTCATGGAACACGACCTGCGCCCGGGTGGGAAGGTCAGCTACTTCATGACCAGCCCCGAAGGCGAGCAGTACCACGGATGGTGGAAGATCGTCGCCGTGGACGAGCCAAACCGCCTCGACTTCGAAGACGGCTTCGCCGACACCGACGGCAACCCCAACAACTCGATGCCGACGACGCAGTCCACCGTCACCTTCGACGAACTGCCGAGTGGCGCAACACGCATGCTCATCGAAACCCGGTTCCCCTCGCGCCAGGCGATGGATCAACTCGTCGAGATGGGAATGGAGGAGGGCCTCACCGCCGCCATGGGCCAGATCGACGCCATCCTCGCTAGCGGCTGACTCATTCCCCCGCCCAATGCGTTTGTGAGCTCCGGCCCCGTAACGGGGCGTGAGTCACCAAACGCAGCACCGACCAAGCAGCGTTTGTGAGCTGCGGCCCCGTATCGGGGCGCCAGTCGTCAAACGCCGTGGTCATGCTCGCTTACGAGCTGATGGCCAGTTCGTCGAGGTAGCCGGCGTACTTCTCGAGGGCGGCTGCGCGTCGGGTGGGGATGTGCTCGAACGGCGGATCCGAGGCGCGGTACCCCTTCAGGACCTGGCGCGCCACGGTGACTTTGTGCACTTCGTCGGGACCGTCGTAGATCCGCGCGGCTCGCGCGGCGCGGTACATCGCCTCGAGCGGAAGGTCGGTCGTGTAGCCCAGCGAGCCGTGGATCTGGATCGCCCGATCGATCACGTTGTACATGACCTTGGCTCCCCAGAACTTGATCACGCCGATCTCGACCCGAGCATCGCTGTAATGCTTGCCCGCCGCATGCAACTGGTCCATCTTCCACGCGGCCTGCAGAGTCAGCAATCGGGCCGCTTGCATCTCGGCGTAGCTCTCGGCGATCCAGTCCTGAACCATCTGCTTTTCGGCCAGGATCGAGCCGTGCGTGTAACGGGTGAGGGCTCGCTCGCACAGCATGTCGAACGCGCGCCGGCTCTGCCCGAGCCAACGCATCGCGTGATGAATGCGACCGGGACCCAGGCGCTTCTGCGCCAAGGCGAAGCCTTGCCCGATTCCATCTTCACCGCCGACGAGGTTCTCGAACGGAACGCGGACATCGTTGTAGAGGATCTCGGCATGCCCGCCCGGTTCGCCGGTGCGGTGGTCGGGCTCACCCATCGTCGGCACATCGCGGAGGATGTTCACGCCCGGTGTGTTGGTCGGCACGATGATCATTGAATAGTTTTTGTACGGCTTCTCGTAGTCACCGGTCTTGACCATCACGATCAAGAAGTCGCTGATCGATGCATTCGACGAGAACCACTTGTGACCATTGATCACCCATTCGCCACCATCGCGAACTGCCGATGTCTTCAGCAACGTGGGGTCTGCACCCGCACCGGGCTCGGTCATCGAGAAGCTGCTGCGCAGCTTGCCATCGAGCAGAGGTTGCATCCACTGCTCGCGTTGGGCGTCGGTGCCGCCGACCGCGATCAGTTCGGCGTTGCCGCTGTCGGGAGCATTGTTGCCGAACACACTCGGCGCATATTGACACTGCCCCAGCACCTCGTGCATCAGGCCGAGCTTCACCTGTCCGAATCCTTGGCCACCCATGTCGGGTGGCAGGTGCGCCGCCCACAAACCCTGCCGACGGACCTCGTCCTTCAGCGGGTCGGTGATCTGCCTGAACACAGCGCGGCCCTCGGCACTTCGCCAACGATCGGCCAAGGTCTCGAGGGGGATGATCTCGTCGCGAACGAACTGACGCATCCACTGCAACTTGGCCTCGAACTCGGGCTCGGTCTCGAAGTCCCACGCCATCGCAAACCCCTCTCATCAGGCCTATCAGCGAGCAGCCTTTGAAGGCCCGACCGTACACTGGGTTCGTGAACGACCGGCTGTCGAACGTGCTCAGCGTCGTTGTTCTTGCGGTCATCGGCGTCCGTCTCGTGCAAGCCGTCAAACTCTCGCGTTCGAACCAGGGTCGCTCGTTGAGCCGGCAGGTCTGGACGCGGATCCGTTGGCGGCACGTGTGGCCGGTGCCGTTCGTCCTTGCCGGCGTGTTGCTCGCGGCCCTTCCACTCCTGATGGTCCCGGTGCTGCGCTGGGGTTGGTGGTCGGCAATCGGCGGCGATGGCAATCCGGTGTTCGGCTCTTCCAGTACCACAGTCGGCACGGTGTGGGCCTGGCTGATCCCGGTGGTGTTCATGGCATTGGTGGTCGTGGCGTTGCCCTTGTTCGCACATGCCGAGGAGCGGATGTTCCGCGCTGGGGCGCAACGGTGGAGCACCCGACGCCGGGTGCTCAAGGTCGTCCAGTTCGGATTGATCCACGCCTTGATCGGTATCCCGATCGGTGTCGCGTTGGCGCTGTCCGTGGGCGGCTGGTACTTCATGTCGGTCTATCTCCGGTCCTATGCGTTGACCGGCAGCGCCGGGGAAGCCACCCTCGAATCGACTCGGGCCCACACTGCCTACAACGCACTGATCATCGTCATCGTGGCGATTGCCGTGGCGGTCGACGCCGTCACCTGACCGCAGCCCGTCGATAGTGTGACCGCCAATGTCTCTCCCCCCGCCACCGACGATTGCTCGCTGCTACCGCCATCCCGACCGCGAGACCGGGCGGAGTTGCACTCGGTGCGGAAAGCCCGCATGTGGCGATTGCCTGGTGCAGGTCTCGATCGGTTCGCACTGTCTCGACTGCGTCAAAGCGGCGCGACCCGATGTGAAGACTCGTGCCAAGTTCTGGAATGCGCGCCAGCCGACCCTCGTCACCTACGCCCTCATCGGCATAAACATCGCCGTGTACATGTGGACCGCCACCTCCAGACAGCACGAGTTCGATCTGGCTGTGAGGAAGTCGTTCCTCGAGGATGGCGAGTACTACCGGCTGATGACATCAGGCTTCTTGCACTTCAGCGTGTTTCACATCGGCATGAACATGCTGCTGTTGTTCCAACTCGGCCAACTCCTCGAGCCGGCCATCGGGCGCGTGCGCTTCGCGCTGCTGTACTTCGCCAGCCTGCTCGCGGGTTCGTTCGGCGCAGTCCTGTTGCAGCCCGACGGCTTCACCGGAGGCGCCTCCGGCGCCGTCTTCGGGTTGATGGCGGCTGCGGCAATCGGGCTCCACCGGCGCGGCGTCAACGTCTTCCAAACCGGGATCGGCACGG
>JANOCR010000210.1:0-10897 GCA_031412355.1 Ilumatobacteraceae bacterium
CCCCCATCTCGGTCAACACATAGCCGGGACAGATGCAGTTGACCGTGATCCCGTATGGGCCGAGCTCTTTCGCGGCGACCTGCGTCAGCGAGATCACGGCTGCTTTCGAGGCCGCGTAGTGAGCCTGGTTGGGCGCGCCGACCTTGCCGCCCATGCTGGCCATGTTGATGATGGAGCCCCGACCATTCGGGATCATCGCCTTGGCCGCGACCTGGATGGTGACGAGCATGGCACGGACGTTGACGGCGAACGTGAGGTCCCAATCAGCGGGGCTGATCTCCATCAGCGGTGCCATCTTCAAGATGCCCGCATTGTTGACCAGGATCTCCAAGCCTCCGAGGTCGTCGACCGCCCTGCTGACCACCTCGACAGTCGCCTCGGCATCGGCCAGATCGACTCCATAAACCTTGCCCTCGACTGCGTTGCCGGTTGCCGAAAGTCGCTCGATGTCGATGTCGAGCAGGGCAAGTTCGGCTCCCTCGCGCCTGAACGAAGCCGCGATCTCGGCGCCAATTCCACGGGCGGCGCCCGTGATCAGCGCACGCCGTCCGGCCAGTCGGCCATGGTTGGTCCCCATGTTCTCGGAGTGTAGGGCAGAGATTCCTACGGCTCAGTCTCGATCGTGTGAACGCTCTGTTTCCAACGTCGATTCGGCGCGAACCATCACCCGATCGGACGGGCCGAAGGCGATTGCCTCGCGGGTCGAGCAGGCGCGGACCGCAACCAGATCGTCGCTTGCGTCGAGCCCCATCGCAGTTCGGGAAGCCGTGCTGACCATGGTCAGGGCGTCGGCCGGCATGACGTGCGCCGCCATGACCATCAGCCCGGCGGTCTCGAGCGGGTCACCCCGGCCCAAAGGATTGAACGGGTCCTGCAGGTTGTCGGCTCCGGCGGCAACGTTTACGCCGGCCGTACGGAGCGCCTTGACGGCGGTCACCGCTCGCGGCATCGAGACCTGACAGTCGCGCCCCTGCAGGAACAGATTCGTGTGGGGGAGTGCGATCACGCTGATCCCGGCCGCAGCGACCTTCTCGGCCACCTCGCGCTGCCGATACTCGGTCTGCAAGGCCAACGTCACGCAGTGACTCGCAGCCACGTGATGCGCGAAGCCAGTGGCGACCACGCGTTCGGCCAGATCCTCCAACGCCAGCATCGACGCATTCAGCGTCTCGTCGGTGTGCAGGTCGACCGGCAGGCCGGCCTCTGCGGCCAGCATCAGGAAGTTGTCGTTGGCAGCCGCCGGGTCGGTCTCCAGATGTGGACAGCCGCCGATCACGTCGATCCCCATGTCGATCGCCTCGCTCAGAAGCGTGCGCTGGTCGGCGCCTTCGGGGCCGATCGATGGCCACGCGCACAGCGCGACCACTTGGATCTCGACGAGCCCGCGAAGCCGGGCGCGAACGTCGATCAGCGCCTCGACCGAGGTCAGCCTGCCGGGCAGCGTGAGGTCGACGTGGGTGCGGATCGCCGTGCAGCCGTTCGCGGCCAGCAACCGCGCGGCGCGCTCGGCGCGCTCGGTCGTGTCGGCCAGCGTGATCGTGTTGCGAGCTCTGTCCATCGCCAAGATGGCGCCCATCAGGTCGCCGGTGGGGTTCTCGACCCGCTCGGCCAAGAAGGCCTTGTCGAGGTGGGCGTGTGGCTCGGCGAATGCCGGCAGCAGGAGGTAGCCGTCGTCGGCCAAGGATTGTGCAGTAGGCGAGAGCGGGCTCACACCAGGGGCGTGCCGGTGATCGGGCGGCGCTCGATCGGCTCGCCCAGGCGTGGGAACACTTCCTCGGCCACGAGGTGCATCTGCTCGGTCATCTCTTCACGGCTGAGCCCGGGGTAGTCGAGGAAGAAACAAATGTGCTTCAAGTCGAGCAGGTCTCGCCAGAACCCGATTGCATCGACCGCGTCGTCGATCGATCCGACGATCTGAATCTTCTGCTCGTTGCTCTCCTCGACGGTGGGGCAGTGGTTGAACGCCACCTTGCTGCCGTCCGGGTTGCGGTAGCTGCTGAAACGGCCATATGGCGACAGGAACTTGTTGAACTCGTCCTGTCCGGGCCGGCCCTTCACCAACGCTGCTTCGCGTGTCTTGGCGATGTGGAGGTTCAGCACCAGGCAGCGGTCTTCGCCGGGGCCGACAGACGTGCCGCACGATTCGCGGATCTCCGCGTAACGATCCCACTTCTGCTTCTGGCTGTCGGCGTTCTGCAACCAGTACACCGCCTTGTGTCCGGCCTTCGGGACGTACTCGATGGTCTCGGGTGACGTGACGGGCTGGTATATGTCGACCTTGCGCAGTGGCCTCGGAATCAGGGTGAGATCGTTGACCATCGTGCCGCGATCGGGCACGTCGTCAGGTGGCAGCACTAGATGCTTGCCGCGGTAGTTGAACTGCTGCTGGTACCACGCCAGCTTGATGACCTCCATCGATTCCTCGAAGATCTCGCGGTTGATCCGGTCATGCTCGGCCGACATCGCGTTGTCGCCACTTGCCACCACCGTGCCCAGTGCCCACGCCTCGCGAGGCACCGTGCCGCGACCTACGCCGAACTCCATGCGCCCCCCGGTCAGGATGTCGGCGATCGCGAAGTCTTCGGCGAGTCGAAGCGGATGCCACTGCGGCACCACGTTGAACATCTGCCCGAGGCGCAGGTCCTTGGTCAGCATGGCCAGGTGCTGCCCGAACAGAATGAGGTTGGGCAGCACCTCGTAGCCCTCGAATTGGAAATGGTGCTCGGTCAGCCACATCGTGTCGAAGCCGAGTTGATCGGCAGTCTTGGCCCACTCGACCAGGTTCTTGTAACACTCGATCACCGAGTCGTTGTCGAAGCGCCGCGCCGTGGGGGCGACTGACGGATCGCCGGCGTCGGGCATCGGGACGGTACAGAAGAAGTTCGAGTCGACGCGCATGCCCGAATCGTACTGTGATCTGAGGTCCTGGGCTCAGACGCCCGCGGCTGCGCCAACCATGGCGCGTGGGTCGGCGGCCCCGGCCCGGAAGCCATCGTTGTCGATGAGGATCGCATGCGCGTGCCCGAAGCTGCTGTCGTAGGGCGGTTGACCCTTGACTGTGTGCCCGCGGTCAGACAGAGCTGTCATCCAGTCGTCGGGTGCATGCCCTTCGACCGTCACTGTCGGCGCCTCACCACTGGTCCACGTGTCGAACCCGGTGGAAGGACCTTGCAATACCCATCGGGCGGCGTACACCGCGGCGGCGGGTGACTGGCCGTAGTGGAACAGGCGTGCTGCGAGTTGCAACAGGATCTGCGGTTGAGCGTCGCCGCCCATCGTGCCGAACACGGCTCGCAACGTGCCGTCGGCGGTGGCCATCGCCGGGCAGAGCGTGTGCGGCGGACGATGCCCTGGCTGGAACTCGGCTGCGTGGCCTTGACGCAGGTTGAACCCAAGCCCCCTGTTGTGCAGGTTGATCCCGGTGTTGGGTTCGATCAAGCCTGACCCGAATCCGGCGGCGTTGGACTGGATCAAGGACACGCCCATGCCGTTGCCATCGATGGTGCACAGGTAGGTCGTGTCGCCGTCACGTGCTGGCGCCCAACGGTTGGACGCCTTCTCGGGATCGATCATGTCGAACCTGCCGGCGATCGACCGCAACAGTTCGTCGCCGTCCGCGGTGTCGCTGAGCACATCCGGGCGATCGAATCCGGCAGCGGTGGCGGCCTCGATCAGCAGGTGGGCGAAGCGTACGTCGTTGGGATCTGCGGGAAGATCGAGGCGTCCCGCCAGTTCGGCGGCGCCAAGGGCGAGGTACCCCTGCGAGTTCGGCGGGATCGTCCACAGGTCGACGCCGAACGTGTTGACCCGCAACGGGGTCACCCATTCCGAGATCGGTTGGGCGAAGTCGTCGTCGCTGTAGAAGCCGGCTCCGAGCTCTTTCAGACCTGCGCCGAACTCGCCCTGATAGAACGCGTCGCGACCACGCTCGGTGATCTCGGTCAGGGCGCGCCACACGCCCGGCCGCACGACGCGGGCGCCCGGACGGGTCAGCTGGCTGATCAACTCGGCCAGGTTCTCGCTGGCACCCTCGTCGGTCCGGGCCGCAGCGCCGACTAGCAGCGGGCTGGCCGGAAATCCTTGCAGCGCGAGATCGATCGCTGGCTGCAGCAGCACATCCAGGGGCAACGTGGCGAATCGCTCGTGCAGCGCAACCCATCCATCCACACAACCGGGAACGGTGACGACCCTGATGTCGTGGCGAAAGGGCATCTCGGTGCGACCCTCGGCACGAAGCGCGTCAGCATCGGCGCCGGCGCCTGCCCGCCCGGTCGAGTTGAGCGCGAAGACCTCGCCGTCGCGATGCACGAGGGCGAACAGGTCGCCGCCCATTCCGCACAGATGCGGCGCTGTGACGGCGATCGCCGCATTCGTGGCAATGGCCGCATCGACGGCATTGCCGCCCAGCACCAAGGCCCGCAGCCCGGCTTGCGTTGCCAGATGATCCGCGCTGGCCACCAGACCCTGCGGAGACCGGATGGAGTGGAATCGGGGCGTGGCCATGACCGGAACCTACGCTGCCGCGGTGCAGCGGATTCTCATCGGGCGGGTGATTGCAACGGTCGGCGCCGTCATCGGCGTGGCGGGCACGTTTCTTCCGTGGCTGCGCTCGGGGGCGCGCCGGCGAAGCAGCTACGAGATCTTCTCACTCGTGGATCGTCTAGGTATCTCGCAGTCCAGTCTGGTTGGCTGGGGTGTCCGGATGTGGCCCATCGTGCCGTTCCTGTTGGCTTGCGCCGTGACACTTCAGTGGTTCCCCAGGAGATGGTTAACGGGCGCTGCCACCGTCGTGGCGACGGTTTATGCAGGTGGAGTTGCGGCCGCTGTCCAATTCGCGCCGTCGAACGTTCTGGTGGCCATCGAGCACGGCCCTCTCGTCACCCTGATCGGAGCCGCGGTTCTGGCGCTCGGCGCGGCTACGTGTGCCAGGTTCCGCGGGTCTGCAGAACCTGTCGAAGGACCAGGGGGCGGTCGGTCATGATCCCGTCAACACCGAGGTCGAGCAATCGCTCGATCTCGGCTGCATCGTCGATCGTCCAGACATGCACCTGCAGACCAAGCCGGTGCGAGCGTTCCACAAAGGCCCCATTGACGACGTTCACAGGGCCTTGCTTCACCGGCACCTGTGCGGCCAGACCCGGCGGGTTGCGAAGCAGGCCGAAGCGCAGCAGTGCCAGCTCGACCGGCCCCAGGGAGCTGCACAACTGCTCGCCCAGTTGCTTGCGGAGCTTGCGCAAACGCGAGTCGCTGAACGCCGCAACGCAGACCCGTGGAAGCGAGTTGGTCCGTCGCAGCGACGCCACCAGCGCATCGACTGCGGCGTTGGACTTGCAGTCGATGTTGATCCGGGCTTGCGGCCACGCACCGAACAGATCCTCCAACAACGGGATCGGTGCCTTGCCGTCGACCAACGCTTTGGAGACCTCCGACCACGGCAGCTCGCTGATCTTGCCGGGGCGGCCGCAGGTGCGCTGCAAATCGTTGTCGTGGAAGGCCGCCAGCACACCGTCCGCAGTGACCTGCACGTCGGTCTCGAGGTAGCGATAGCCCAGATCGATGGCGTACTGAAAAGCCTCCATCGTGTTCTCCGGGACGTCGCTGGCACCGCCTCGATGTGCGAACGGCAATGGCCCGTCCCACTCCAGGAACGGATGACGAGGGGTAGGCATGGGGCAAGTATCGTCGGTTGACATGGCCCAAACGATCACTGTCCGCTCGCCGTACGACGATTCGGTCATCGGCGAGATCCCTGCCCAGACGGCCGACGACGTTGCAGCCGCCGTTGCCATCGCCAAGACGGCGCTGAAGACCCCGCTGCCGCTGTGGAAACGCGCTGCGATCCTCGACAAGGCCGCGCAGTTGCTCACCGAGCGACGCGACCACTTCGCCACCATCATCGCCAAAGAGGCCGCCAAGCCGATCAAGACAGCCCGCGCCGAAGCTGAACGGGCCGTCGGCACCTTCCTGTTCGCAGCGGCGGAGGCACGCAAGCTGGCGGGGGAGATGATCCCGCTCGACGCGCTGTCGGCAGGCGAGGGCAAGTTGGGTTTCACACTCCGCGTGCCCATCGGTGTCGTCGGGGCCATCGCGCCGTTCAACTTCCCGCTCAATCTCGTCGCCCACAAGTTGGCTCCGGCAATCGCTGCCGGGTGCCCCGTCGTGTTGAAGCCCGCCAGCCAAACGCCGTTCAGCTCCATCGAGCTCGCCAAACTGCTGATCGACGAATGCGGCCTTCCCGCCGAGTACCTCCACGTGGTCACGGGTGGCGGCAGCACCGTCGGCAACGCGATCGTTGATCACCCCGACATCGCTCTGATCACCTTCACCGGTTCACCCGAAGTCGGATGGAGCATTCGCTCGCGTGCGCCACGCAAGCGAGTCGGCCTCGAACTCGGCAACAACGCCCCGGTCATCATCGAGCCCGACGGAGATTGGAAGACGGCCGCAGCGAAGATCAAGATCGCCGGCTTCAGCCACGCCGGCCAGAGCTGCATCTCGACGCAGCGGATCTACATCCACAGCTCGATCGCCGACGACTTCACCGCTGCGCTGGTCGACCACGTCAACGCCCTCGTTGTCGGCGACCCGCTCGACGAGTCGACCGACGTGTCAGCGCTGATCTCACGCGGCGAGCGCGACCGCGTCGTGTCGTGGGTGGCCGAGGCCGAAGCATCCGGTGCCAAGGTGCTCACCGGCGGCGCCCTGAACGACGAGGGTGTGCTGCGCCCGACGGTCATCACCAACGCAAAGCCCGACATGAAGGTCTGCTCGCAGGAAGTGTTCGGTCCAGTGGTCGCCATCGCCACCTACGACTCACTCGATGACGCTTTCGAACTGGCCAACGATTCCGCGTTCGGTCTGCAGGCGGCAATCTTCACGACCGATATCAGCAAGGCGTTGAGGGCGATCCACACGTTGGACTACGGCGGCGTCCTGGTGAACGAAGTACCCACCTGGCGTGCGGATCAGCAGCCGTATGGCGGCTTGCGCGACAGCGGCAACACCAGGGAGGGTCCGGCGTACTCCGTCAAGGAGATGACTGAGATCAAGATGGTCGTGCTCGGCGCATGATGCGTTGGGGAGTGTTCGGCGGGTCCAGCCGCATCTATCTGAGCTCGTTGCGACCGGCCTTCGACGAGATCGGTCACACCGTGGTGGATGCGCCCAGCAGGCGCGGCGACGACTTCGCGCCCTATGCCGACATGCTGGCCCGCACCGACATCGACGCGGTCTACAACCCGCTTCCCAACCACTTGCATGCGGCATGGAGCCACCGCGCCCTCGACGCCGGCAAGCACGTGTTGTGCGAGAAGCCGCTGACGATGTCGCCCGACGAGAGTGCCGGCCTGTTCGACCATGCCGAAACGGCGGGCCTGACCATTCTCGAGGCGTACATGTGGCCCCACCACCCACGGGCGCGGGCGTTGCTCGGACTGGCGGGCGATGGGTCACTCGGCGACCTGCACACCGGTCGCGCCTCATTCAGCTATCCGATGGACATGAGCGCGGGCGACCATCGCATCGACACCCGCGGTGCCGGCGCGCTGTTCGACATCGGCATCTACTGCATCGCACCGTTCCTGTTGATCGCCGGCCGAGACCCCGAGGGGATGGCCGCCACGGCCACCCGCAACGACCTGGGCGTCGACATCTCCATGGCGGGCTGGATCGACTGGGGCCAGGGCTTCAGCTCGACGTTCGACGTGTCGTTCGATGCTCCGGAACGCAAGCAGATGTCGCTGTCGGCGAGCAAGGGTCTTGTCAACGTGCCGGGCTCGCACATCCCCGGTCCAAGGGAACCGAGTGAGATCTACATCGAGCGGCGCGACGGCTCGGTCGACACCATCGAATGTGCGGGTGCGAATGCGTATGCCGAGATGGTGTCGCACTTCGAGGCTGCTGCCTCAGGTATCGAACAACCAATCTTCGGCCGGCGCGAGAGCATGCGCCTGGCGACGATCCTCGACGAACTGCACCGGCTGACCAGCCCGAAGGCTTGACTCAGATCGCCCGACCTGCCGCGTTCCAGTACTCGTCTTTGAGCAACCGCTTGTAGAGCTTGCCCGTGGGGTGTCGTGGCAACTCCGCACGGAAGTCGACCGATCTGGGGCATTTCAGATCGGCCAACTGCGAACGGCAGAACGACATCAGTTCCTTGGCGAGTCTCGCGGCGTCGTCGTCAGACGCGGGCATGGCGACGGGCTGGACGACCGCCTTCACTTCTTCGCCGAAGTCGTCGTTCGGTACTCCGAACACCGCAACGTCGATCACCTTCGGGTGCATCACCAACACGTTCTCGATTTCTTGGGGATAGATGTTGACACCGCCGCTGATGATCAAGAAGGCCTTGCGATCGGTGAGGTACAAGAAGTTGTCGCCGTCGAGGTAGCCGATGTCGCCAAGCGTGCTCCAGCCACGGGGGTGACGCGACGACGCTGTCTTCTCGGCGTCGTTGTGGTACTCGAAGGTGGCCCCTCCCTCGAAGTACACGGTGCCGCTGTCGCCACGCGGCACCTCCTCGCCGTCGTCGTCGCAGATGTGCACCACACAGTTGATCGGGGTGCCGACGGTGCCCTCGTGAGCGAGCCACATCTCGCTGTTGCAGTAGATGAACCCGTTGCCCTCGGTGCCGGCGTAGTACTCGTGCAGGACTGGACCGAACCAGTCGATCATCTGCTTCTTGACGGGGATAGGGCACGGTGCGGCCGCGTGGATGACGCATCGCATCGACGACACGTCGTACTTGGCGCGCACCTCGGAATCGAGCTTCAGCAACCGCACGAACATCGTGGGCACCACCTGTGTGACCGTCGCTCGGTACCGCTCGATCACAGACAGATAGAACTCGGCGTCGAAGTGCTCCATGGCCACGACCGTCGCACCCAGCGCCTGCGCGGCCATCGAGAAGCGCAGTGGAGCTGCGTGATAGAAGGGCGCCGGGGACAGGTAGATGCTGTCGTTGGTCGCACCGAACAGCACCTGCAGGAGCGCTGCGACGCTCCCAGGTGTGGTTTCCAGCGGCAGGCTGACGAACTCCCGCGTGACGCCTTTGGGACGGCCCGTGGTGCCCGACGAGTAGAGCATGTCCATACCCGCAACGCGGTCTTCGTCGAGCGGCTGCGGCGACTGGGCGGCGACCGCAGGTTCGTACGACTCGTAACCCTCGATGGTGCCGTCGAGCATCAGACGCACCACGACCTCGGGCGTCTCGGAGACGATCTCCGCGGCTTGCTCGGCCTTGTACTTCGAGGTGATGAAGACCTTGGCGGCGGAATCGTTGATCACGTAGGACAGCTCGCTACTGGTCAGGCGACTCGAGCATGCGGTGTAGACGGCGCCGGCATAGTGACAGCCCCACACGACTTCGAAATAGCGATCGTGGTTCTCCATGCAGATCGCCACGTGGTCGCCGGGATGCACTCCCACAGTGCGCAGCAGCCGGCTCAATCGATTCGCCGCCGCATCGAGTTCGGCGAAGGTTTGAGTGAAACCCGAGCCGGCCATGATCAATGCCGGCTTGTCGGGTTCAGGTTCGACGAATGCGCCTGGATACACGTGGGCGAAGGTAGTCGACCGGCGGCGAGCAGTCGGGCGATACGTTGCTTGCATGGATTCGGCCGCGCGGCGGTTCGCCGAACTGATCAATCACGCCTCGGTCGAGCGCCACCTCGATCTTCTCTGCGCGCTCGTGGCCAACGCCGTCGATCAATCGGCCGAGGTCGGCGCGATCATCGTCGGTCTCGACAGGGTTGCCGAAGCGTGTCCGGCTTCGTTCGACGGCATCGTCGACACACTCTTCGCCTCGGGGATGTTCACGGGCGACAGCGACGACTACCACCACCCGCGCAACTCGTTGCTGCACGAGGTGCTGGCCCGCCGCAGCGGCATGCCGATCACGCTCAGCGTCGTTGCCATCGAAGTCGGGAAACGTCTGGGAGTGCCCATCCGAGGTGTCGGCCTACCGGGGCACTTCGTCATCTGCGACAAGCAAACGGGAACGTTTGCGGATCCGTTCGGGCGCGGTCTGCGGTACGACAGCGCAGGGATGGTCGAGTCGTGGCAACTGCGCATGGGCAACGAGGTCGCTCTGCAACGTTCGATGATGGCACCGACGGGTGCGCGCGACATCGTGCTGCGCATCCTCAACAACTTGAAGAACAGCCTGCTCACTCGCGACGAGCCGGTGCTGCTGGCTCGACTGGCGCCGCTACGCGCTGCATTTCCCGAACTCGACGACGAGCGTGGCGAGCATCGGCAGTGGATGCGACACTTCAACTGATGATCGACGCCACCATCAAGCGCAGCCTCGGGCAGATGATGAAGGGCGTGCAGGTCGTCGGCGCCCATCACGACGGCGTGACGCGGGCGTATTGCAGCCACTGGGTGTGCCAAGTCAGCTTCGAGGAGCCGATCCTGATGGCCAGCGTGTCTCCCAAGCACGACACCTATCCACTGATCGTCGCCAGTGGCGAGTTCGCCGTCAGCATCCTGGCCGGCGACCAGGTCGATGTCGGCCAGTACTTCTCGTATCCGGGCCGCAAGTTCCGATACGTCGCCGACGAGTATCTCGACAACATCCCTGGCACTCAGTTGCCGATCGTGCGCAACTGCATCGCCTGGTTGCGCTGCACGACCTTCGAAGTCAAGAACATGGGTGACCATGATCTGTTCTTTGCCAGAGTCGTCGACGTGGGGGCCGGGCGCCTGAAGGAGCCGCCGCTGCTGTACAGCAGCAGGCTCGGCTGGCGGGTCACCGGCGACAAAGCCCGCGAACCGGGTCGCAGCATTCGTGACGAGTTGCTCGAACGCCTGGCTGCCGCAGGCTTCGACACGCCGACGGGTGCCGACGATCCCGAGTGACGACCGGCTCTGCGGTAGTTGTACTGCACCAG
Source organism: Ilumatobacteraceae bacterium (assembly GCA_031412355.1). Classification (GTDB taxonomy): domain Bacteria; phylum Actinomycetota; class Acidimicrobiia; order Acidimicrobiales; family Ilumatobacteraceae; genus JAENVT01. Next base: position 10,893 of record JANOCR010000210.1, read on the forward strand.
TATCG